>DAITPG010000067.1:0-10990 GCA_036833715.1 Eubacteriaceae bacterium
CCTCGATAAAAAAATCGAACCCGCAGTAACCGATGCCGCGCAGATTTCCGCAGTCGTCGGCAGTATAACCGAAACCGTGCTCAGCGAATACTCCTCGGGCTTGTTTACGCAAATCGCCCAAAGCCGGTACTTAAAGATCAAGCTACTTCGTGCTGCGGAAAGCGCCGTGGGCGAAATCACAAGGCAATTAAAGCTTTCGGATTTTCTGCTTACCGAAACCGAGGCAAAATTTCGTTTTCAAGAGAAATATCAGCCTATCTGCGTGGAGTTCGACGGATACCGGAAGGTATATGTGCAGGGGATCATCGACCGCATTGACACCTACGAGCTGGCCGGCAAAAAGTACGCAAAAATCATCGACTATAAAACCGGAGCGCGCGATTTTGACATCAGCAAGGCTTATTACGGTTTAAGCCTTCAGCTGCCCGTCTATATGAAGGCGGAACTCGATAATGCGAAGGAAGAAACGGATGCTGCAGGCGTATTTTATTTTCGTATCCGTTCATCCCTCGTCCGCATTACGGAGGATACCGACGAAGATGAAATCAAAGAGAAAATCCGCAAAGAATTTCAGCTCAAAGGCATTACGGTCAAAGACCTTTCCGTGATAAGAGCCATGGATCGCAACGCAGAGGAAAGCTCATTTATATCCAACGTAACCATTAAAAAAGACGGCAGCTTAAAGGAAAACAATTCCCTCATCGATGCCGAGACTTTTTACGCGCTGCTGTATAAAACCGAACAAAATATTGCGCAGACGGCTGCAAAGATAGTAAAAGGCGCTATCGACATCGCCCCCTATCGCTACAATCATTCGGAAGTTGCCTGCACCTATTGCGCGTACAAAGAATTCTGCAAGTTCTCGGAGGAATTTCCATCCAACAGATACAGAATTTTAAAAAAGCAAAAAAGCGAAGATATGTTTGACAAAATCAGAAGCGAACATGAAACGGACAAGGGCCAAACTCAATAAAGTAAATGCGTATTCAAATGCGGCTCCACATAATCGATTGATGGGAGGGTATGAATGACAAACTGGACGGATGATCAACTATCGGCCATAACCGAACGAAATAAAGACTTATTGATATCCGCCGGCGCAGGTTCCGGCAAAACAGCCGTGCTTACCGAACGCATTATCCGCCTGATTACGGAGGATAAGATCGATGCGGATCAATTTTTGGTGCTCACCTTTACCAAAGCGGCGGCTTCCGAAATGCGCCAGAGAATCCGCAAGGCGCTGAACGCTAAAATCAGAGACGCACAAACTGACAGGGATTTTTTATATAAGCAAATGAATCTGCTTGAAAAGGCTCAGATATCAACGATCCATTCTTTTTGCCTGAATGTCATCAAAAAATATTATTACGTGATCGATATCGATCCGGCCGGCGGACTGCTCAGCGACGCGGAAAGCATGCTTTTAAAGCAGGAGGCGCTGGAACAGCTTTTCGAAGAGAAGTACACACAAAGCGATGAGGATTTTATCGCGCTTGCGGACATGTATTCCCCGGGAAATGATGACGAGCGTTTTAAAAGTATCATTCTTGCCGCCTATACCTTTATCATGAATCGGCCGGATCCTTGGGAATGGTTAAGCGAAGCCTGCGAAAAATTTAATACGGATGGTACGTCTTTTGAAAACCATCCCGCCGCAGTCTTTTTGAAGGAATATTTCAGCGAAACCGTTGAGCAATGCTTGCATATGATCGGCGCAGCGCAAAATCTTTGCCGCATTTATGACAACGACGGAAAGCGAACGCAGCAGATTATGCGTCTTGAGGAAGATGTATTATTGCTGCGTGCCCGGCTTAGTGAAGGCCTTCGGTTTTTTCTTGACGCGCTTCACTCGTTTTCTTTTCTGCGATACGACATCCGCTCTCAATGCGACAAAAGCGACGAAATAAAAGCGCTCCGCAACGGAGTTAAGGAAAGGATCGACGCTTTGAAGGAATCCTTCGGTTTTTCTTATGAAACCTATCTTTCTCAAATGCAAAAATTATACCTGCCGATGAAAAAAACAGGCGAATCGATCAAGGATTTTTCCCTGCGATACGCCGCTTTAAAAAAAGAAAAAGCTTCAATGGATTACAATGACCTTGAACATGGCTGCCTGGCCATTCTTAAGGATGCACAAGCCGCCGGGCAGATCAAAATGCAATACGAGCTGGTATTTGTGGATGAATATCAGGATACCAATTCGATTCAGGAAGCCATTATCACCAAGGTTGTGAAAGATAACGCCCTATTTACGGTAGGGGATATCAAACAGAGCATTTACCGCTTCAGGGAAGCGGAGCCGGATCTTTTTATGCGTCGCTATCGCAGCTATCAGCACAGCGGCGATGAGCATAAAAAACTGATCTTTCTCAATACCAATTTCCGCACCGCCCCTTCAATCATCGGCGGCATCAATGAAATCTTTTCGAAGATCATGTTCTCGGAAACGGGCGGCGTGGATTACCATCCCGATGAACGAATGATTGCGGGAAAATCTGAGGATGGTGTAAACAAAACCGAAATCCATATAGTCAATTACGGAGAATCCAATAATTCAACAAATCAAATTTTTACCGATAATGAATATGTTCAGGAAGAAATGTCAGATTTTAAAAAGCAGGAAGCCGAGGCCGCCTATGTGGCGCAGTTGATCAAGCAGCTTCTGACGCAGGATATTTATGACGAATCGGCCGGAGTTTGCAGAAAGATAGTTCCTTCCGATATAGCGGTATTAGGGAGAAGCATGCGCGTATCGTCCGAATATTTCATCGAGGCCTTAAAAACTGCGGGCATAACGGCCGAATATGAAAAAAGCGGCAGCTATTACGATGAAATGGAAGTGGCGCTCCTCATCAATCTGCTCAAAATCGTCGACAACGCAAAAAACGATCTTCCGCTGGTTAGTGTGATGCGCAGCTTTTTGTTTGGTTTTAATGCCGATGAGATGCTTGCGATGCGTTTATTCAGTAAAGACATGTTTTATTATCACGAAGCCGTAAACCGCTACGCGAGGGAAGGCGATAATGAAGCGCTGCGCAATAAAGTCAATGAAATGCTCGGCAAAATCACTGAATTCAGAGAACTCAGCAAGCATGTTTCCATAGAAAAGTTGCTGCGCAAAATCTATAATGAAACCGGTGCGGTAACGTTTATGGCTGCCCTGCCCAAAGGCAGACAGCGGCAGGAGAACTTAAAATATCTGCTGAAGCTTGCTTCGCATTATGAAAACACCTCGTTTAAGGGCTTATATAATTTTATTCTCTATGTAGAAAAATGCAAGGCGCATGATTCGTCCTTTAAAATCAATGATCCGTCCAAGTCCGAACAAACCGTCAAACTCATGACCGTTCATAAAAGCAAAGGGCTTGAATTCAACGTAGTTATTGTTACGGGCTGCGGCAACAGCTTTAATTTGGCGGATATCAAGGAGGACATGATCTTTGACAAGGATCTAGGGATCTGCCCCACGTTTTATGATCTGGAGCATTCATATTATTGCGATACGCTGTTGAAGACCGCGGCCAAAAAACGCATCGGAAATGAAAACACAGCGGAAGAAATGCGTATTTTGTACGTTGCCGCAACCAGAGCCAAGCAGCGTCTGCTTTTTGTCGGCGCGCTTAAGCCCGCTCAGGCAGATCAACTGCTCCGTCCCGATCCGCTGCCGGTTTCCGCCGCTTTAATCAAACAAAGTTCCAATTATTTAAGCTGGATACTTAAAGCCGCACTTGCAGAAGAAGAGTTGGATGCGCTTAAATCAAACAATTATACATCCAATGATCATTTCAGCGTTACAATGGGATGGGCAACGCCGGCCGGCAGTCATATCGCAGAAGATCCTATCGCCGCGAAAAACTTGCTTGACTCAATTATTCATAAAAGCGAAAACTATATAAAAACAGCAGAAATTTTATCCTATGTTTATCCGCACCGTTCCGCGGGCAAGCTGCCTTCCAAGCTCAGCGTAAGCGCGCTGAAAGATCCGCAGCAGCTTGCCGTCGGTGAAAAGGTGATCGCTTTGCAGGGCGCGCCCAAATTTATGGGTTCCGCCTCTTTTACAAAAGCGCAGATCGGTACCTTGGTACATACCGTTTTGATGCATTTGGATCTGAAAGTTTTACATAAATCGGATCTGAAAGTCATGATTGCTAAGCAGATGGAAAACATGGTCATAAGAGAAATTTTAAGCGAGCGCGAAAAGGCTGTAGTCGATATCGATCTTATCAGTGATTTTTTATCTTCAGATATCGGAAGCCTTCTGTTCCGCACCGACCGCATTTATAAAGAGCAGCCGTTTATCATAAAAATGAAGGCGGGCGAACTGAGTTCCGATTGGGATGGAATAGATGAGATGATTTTGGTGCAAGGGATCATTGATTGTTTCTTTGAAATTGACGAAAAATTGATTTTAATCGATTATAAAACCGATCACGTTCAAGATGAAAAAAGACTCCATCAGCTTGTTGAAATGTACACACGGCAAATCGAATTATATAACCGCGCTTTAAAAGAGATCAGGGGAAGGGAAGCGGATGAAAAATATATCTGTTTTTTGACCCATAAAACAAATATCCGCATCAGTTAAAGTTTCGTTGTCAGCACGAAATCGGCCTTT
Organism: Eubacteriaceae bacterium; assembly: GCA_036833715.1. Lineage (GTDB taxonomy): Bacteria > Bacillota > Clostridia > Eubacteriales > Anaerofustaceae > JBGMEA01. The sequence continues at coordinate 4,616 of DAITPG010000067.1, forward strand.
TTATGTATGCGTTTTCAGCCCGAAAGGCTTTTTAGTTAAATTGCAATTAACTTCTGATTAAAAACAGCCATTTTGCCGCATTTATGAGTATAATTGATACAGAAACATGCGGAGGAAAAATGAAAAAATCAATTCAGGCAGTAGTGTTGTCGATCGTTGTTTTCGCGGTAGTCCTTACGGGATTATCGGTGATGGCTCACCGCAAGGGTACCATCAAAGACGATGAGTCAGAATCGATCCTGCCTTTTGACAATACATCCAAAACAAATGAATATACAATCAGTGAAAATATTACGGGTATTGATATCGACTGGCAAAGCGGCGATATTTCGATAGAACCCTATGAAAAAGACACCGTAACAATTATCGAAACCGGCAAAGATCCTTTAAATGGTAAACAATATCTCGAATATTCAATTAATGACGGAAAATTAGTGATCTCTTACAATAAGTCAACCATGACCGCATTGCTGAAAAGCCTTACCAATATTCAATGCGAAGTATATGTCCCTGAAACCATGTTTGAGGGTCTGAAAGCCGATATCACCGTAAAATCCTTAAATTCGGATATCGATGTTTCGGGATTTAAACTCAATGATCTCAATCTGGAAACGTTGTCCGGAAATATAGAGATTGTCGGGATGGACGCGGCTTCCGGCACGCTTAAATCCGTCAGCGGCAATATCAACATCGATGATTCCGTAATTCAGGTATTGGAATGCAACACCACTTCCGGCAGCGTAAAAACCTATACGGTTTCCAAGGATTTGATCATCAACAGCGTTAGCGGTTCGCTCGATATCCATTGCATCGAAATATTTGAACGTGCGGATGTTAAAAATGTATCGGGCTCCATTGAGATGTCTTTGCCGGAAAATAAAGGAATGACGATCAATTTATCGAAGCTATCGGGCAGTTTCAATTGCGATTTTGAAGTCTCGCAGGACGATGAAACCTATACTTACAAAAACGGTCAAATCCCACTTAACATAAAAACCACAAGCGGCAGTGTACGCATCAAAAAGGATGAAGATTGACGCCACTGTATTGTGGCAAGGATAAAAAGTAATCATTTTCCCTCAAATTTACTATATAAAAATAAATCGCTTCTATGCGATTTATTTTTGCTTTATTGATGGAAAATGCTATTAATCTTAGTTTTTAAATGTTATCCCTTACCGATACCAAAAAACTGGTTATTCTTACCGGTGCTGGTGCGCGGAGTCAAAAATAACTTAAGCTATAATCAGGCGCATACCCAACCCGGTTTATATCGACTTGCGGGCCTCTAAAGGCTATTCAATGATCAAATAGATATAATGATATTCTTTTTCCTCTATGGTGGTGTACATGTGAAGCAAGCCCGCAGGAACATCGACATTAAATGTGTAGGTGACGCTTGCGCCGTCTCGGGTAATGGTCATTTGGCCCGTTGTGGCTTCAAAAGTCAGGGGATATTCTTTATTTTCCGTAACGGCCGGCACGGCTACAGAGCCATCCGGATTCATTTGTGCGGCCGTGATCGTTAACGTTTCGATCAGATTTCCCGTCTTATCCTTCTTGATTTCCATTACCTGGGGTGCAAAGGTTGCCGGTTTTGTATCTATATAAATGCAGTTTAGACTCCATTTTCCGATAGCGTCGCTGAATTTTTCGGAATGTTTGGTATACGCGGCGCATCCGCCGATCATGGTTATCAATAATAGTGCCGTAATGGTGAGTGCGATGGTTTTTTTCATAGTTCCTCCAAAGTCTGTTAAACTATAAATTGTATTATAACAGATGTAAACTTGATTTTCTATGATTTTAATACATAATCAATAATTGCGCCGCCCAGGCATTCTTCACCTTTATAAAATACACCGACCTGTCCGGGCGCAACGCCGCTTTGCTTTTCGTCGAAATACACTTCCACGCCCCGGTTGGTTCGTCGAAGCAGGCAATGCTTTTCGGTCTGCTGATAACGGTATTTTACGGTACATCGCATTTCATCAAAATCGGTTTGGTCGATAAAATGAATATCATCCGATGTAAAACCATCGGTAAACAGCTTGGGATTTTCGGCGCCCTGTACCACATAAAGGACATTGTTTTGCAGATCCTTGTCACTGACATACCAGCGGTCGCCTTCACCGGTGCTGCCGATTCCCAGGCCTCTGCGCTGCGCGATCGTATAATACATCAGACCCGTATGCTCGCCGACTTTTTTCATGGTATCCATATCCACGATATCTCCCTTTTGAGCGGGAAGGTAGTTTTGAAGGAATTGCTTAAAGTTGCGTTCACCGATAAAACATATGCCCATGGAATCCTTTTTTGACGCCGTCCGCAGACCCAGCTGCGCTGCGATTTCCCTGACCTGCGCTTTCTGCATAGCCCCTATGGGAAACAAGGCCTTTTCCACTTGGCCGGCATTTAAGAAACTTAAAAAATAGCTTTGATCTTTTTTTGGATCCAGCCCTTTCAGCAGTTTGACATGATCCGCAGTGACTTCGTTTCTCACATAATGCCCCGTAGCGATATAATCGGCACCGAGATTTTTTTGCGCGTATTCCAGAAAGCTTTTAAATTTGATCTCGCTGTTGCAAAGCACATCGGGATTGGGTGTGCGCCCGTTTTTATATTCCCGCAAAAAATAAGTGAATACGTTATCCCAGTATTCCTTGACAAAATTTACGGAATAAAACGGAATGCCCAGCTTTAAACATACGCTTTTGGCGTCTTGGTAATCGTCTTGCGTTGTGCAAACGCCGTTTTCGTCGGTTTCGTCCCAGTTTTTCATAAACACGCCGATGACATCATACCCTTGCTTCTGTAAAAGATAAGCGGCTACGGATGAATCAACGCCGCCGGACATGCCGACTATGACCCTTTTCATTGAATTCCTCTTTATAATTCTATGTAGTGAAACGGTATCGCGTTTTTCTTGAAAACGGTATTTTCGGCATTTCTGCAGGTAAAAAGCAGAACCTGCCTTCTTTTTGCGATTTCCGCAATCAGTTTGACGATATTTTCGAGCCGGTTGTCATCATATTGCAAAAAGCAGTCGTCCAAAAATACGGGAATAGATTTATCTTTGATGATCAGATCGATAACCGCAAACCGAACCGCAAAATAAAGCTGATCGATCGTCCCTCCGCTTAAGGAGGCCACATCCGTAAGCCGGTTATGCTGCGGATCGATCACCTTGATTTCCATTTTGTCATTGACCTTTACTTCGGTATATTTCCCTTTTGTAATGTCTCTAATCATGCCGGATACGTATTCATTGAAATCTTCGGCGAAATTATTATGGATGTCTTTGGAAATCAATTCTATTTTCTCGATTGCGAGATCCAGCGCCTTCAGATTTTCCTCAAACTTTTTGATTTTCTCATTCACATTGACGATATCTTCCAATACGGCATTGAGGCTACGCACCGAATTTTCGGATTTTAAAACACTGGCTTGCAGCGCCGCAATTTTCGATGTGATATTTAATATTTCCGAATTCGCGCTTTCAATCTCATCCTTGTCCTCCGTTTCCAGCCCGCCTTGGATTTTGATCCCCATTTGCAGCGCATTTTGCGCTTCGGATTCCAGAGCCTTGGGTGTCATATCACCCATAACATCCGCAACCGCGGCAAATGCCGCTTCCATCTTTGCCCGCAGCACATCCTGCTGTCTGGTGGCTGAAACGGCGTCTTTGAGCATGTCCGCGGAATCCAATCCGGCTCCGCTGAGAATATTTTTCATGACAGACTGATATTCTTTCATGCCTGCGTTTAAATTTTCTATCTCGCTTTTTAAATCGGATAAAGATTTGTTTAAGAAATCCAACTCATTTTCATATTCCTGCATTTTGGTGTTTCCGGATTTCTGCTGAGCCAAAAGTTCGATGAGTTCATCGGTATCTTTGCAGCGGTATTTTTGTTTGAGCTGCGCGATATCGAGCTCACACATGACGATCATGTTGGATGTGCGGCTCATAATGGTATCATATCGTTCATAATAGGGCTCCAAGTTGGAAGATTTGGTGCCCATGATGCCCCATAATATCAAAAACAGGATGGCGCCTCCGCCTGCGCCTATGGAATACGTATAAAATTTGGAATCCACAAAAAAACCCAACGCGGCGGCTACCAGCGCGGCGGCTACAAAGCTCATGCCGATGACGGAAAACACTCTTTCAAAGGTCCTCAGTTTTTTTAAGTTTTCCTGGATCTGCGGATTTTCATCGTCCTTCTGCTTGATCTTAAGTTCCTCGAGCTTTTTGATGCGCTGCGTTAAAAGCGCGGCATCCTGACTGATCTCATCCTGTGACGAATCCTTTTGCGATTGGCGGTATTGCGCGATCTCTTTGTTGAGTTTGATCAGTTTTTCTGAAATCTGCTCTTTTTTGCTTTCGATCTCTTTGGCCTGCTTAGCGATCAGTTCGTACTTGGCCGACGCTTCGTTATAGGCTTCGTAATCCGTTTCGGAAAGCGTGCTTTTAGTATCTAAAACAGCCTGAAGTTCGCTTATTTCATTTTGAAGGGCCGAATAACGTTCATATCTTTCCAGCAGCTTTTTTAATCTTAAGCGTTCACGGTTCTCCTGAATGCTTCCTTTTTTTAATGATGCGTTGCTGAGCTGTGTCTCAAGTTCGCGAATTTCACTGTATTTTATCTTATTTTCTTCTGCCGTAAATTGAGCCTTCGTTTTTTCCTCTTCCAATTCGTGCAAACGCGCAGCGCACGACCCGTAAGGGGATTTAAGTTGTTTTTTTGTGCCGATGGCGGCTTTTTCTCTATTAAGCGTCTCAAGCGCCGCTTTAAAAGAAACCTGCGCGCTGAAGGTATCGCCGGTGTTAATCAGCAAGTCGCCGATCTCCTTTGTAAGACCTTCATCAGTCACGTTGGCCAGCTGTCCGATGCTGACGGTATTTTTAAACAAAACACTGTTGATATCCATGTGCTTGTTGGCCTTATAAGTTTTTTGGCTTCCGTCGTATTCCAACAGAGCCGTCAGTTCGTCCCCGGTGGTATTATTGTACAATTTAACGCTTTCGCTGTTGCGGGCGAAATTACGTTCCAATCGATAGCTTTTGCCGTCCTGATCGTATTCGATAATGCCTTTGTACTCTGCGTTATTCCAAGGCTGGTATTTATCCTGATCGGGCGTGTAGATTTTATTTTTGCTGTACGGCTTATAAAACCCAAAAAACATCCCTTCAATAAATTTATGAAGGGTCGTTTTTCCCGCTTCGTTTTCTCCATGGATCAGATTTAGACCGGGATGCAGCTCGATCGTCTTTTTCTGAAATTTTCCGAACGACTGAAGATTGATTTTTTTGAGGATCATGATTTTATTCCTCCGCGCGGTTCAAGCATAGCATTCAGGCCTTCGATGAGCGCCTTGTAGGCAATGACGTCGTTTGTGGCCTCATCCATTAAGGATTCGATGAATTTACCGATGATGTTATTACGGTTTTCTTTGTAAAGTTTTGCTATATCATAATCGGGCATTGAAAGGTCATTATATTTCAGACAATAAAACTTGTCCTGGATATCTTCCATAACGGATGCGATTTTTATTTCCGGATTGAGCGTCCCTGTAAATTTAAATCGGTAGATGTTTTTTAGGGCTCCGTCCGCGGCTTCCGCAAGAAGGATCTCTTTGATATCATTATGATTCATCTGCCCGTTTAATTTGATTTCTTTCGATACAAATTCCCGTTCGGCCGAATTCACGAATTTGACGGTCAGTTTGTCGCTGCTCAGTTCACCCATGAAGTACCCGTGTTTGCCTTCTTCACCAAAATCCAGCGGTTCGGGACTTCCGCAGTAAAAAATCTTATTTTTCAGTTGAGTGGCTTTATGGATATGCCCCAGCGCGGCGTAATCAAAGCCTGCGCCATCCAGCGCATCGGTTTTGATGGGAAGATAATTCGATGAACCCGTCGCGTCGCAGTGCAGGCATAAAAAATTCGTTTTCGATCTGTCTAGCTCGGGCAGTTCGAAAGGTGCGGAATCATATCGGTTGACAGCCCAGCTGAAACCGTAAACGCGGGCATTAAACTCTGGCAGCTCGGCGCTTGTAAGTACGGACGGAAAAATATAAACATTGGGAGAAAAAGACATAAGGCGGTAATAGGAATTTTCGGCATACGGATCATGATTACCGCATGAAATCATGATTTTTGTGCGCGGGATGGACGCAAACGCATCGATCATGCGCTTTACATCCGATATTTTTGCATATTCGGACTCATACAGATCGCCGCAGATCAAAAGGATATCGATCTGCTCATCGCGGCATCTGTCGATGATTCGGTGAAAAGATTTCCAAAGCTGATTTCTGTGCGCCTCGGCAATATCCGCAATCGAGTTTGTCATGGCACCACTACCGAAGGCC
>DAITPG010000068.1:0-10946 GCA_036833715.1 Eubacteriaceae bacterium
GCAATACCGTACGGAGAATTATCCAAGCATCAACGCCGCCACCGAAGAGTTTTACCTTTCCAAAAGCATTACCAACCGCATCAGCGAAAAGTACGAAGTCGTAATCAAAAATCTATCTCAGCTGCTGGCCAAGGAAGAAAACAAGCTGCTGCTGCGCACGGAGGAACTGCGCCGCGCCGAGGACTGCGAACAGTTCAACACTGCCGGCAATCTGCTTTTAAGCAATATGCATCTGCTAAAAAAAGGATTAAAGCGTGTTGAAGTGGATGATTATTACAGCGATCCGTACGAAAAAAGAACGATCGAGCTGCGGGCAGATTACACGCCGTCCCAGAACGCGCAAATGTATTTTAAAAAATATACCCGCGCCAAGAGCGCCGTCACGCACTTGACTAAGCTGATCGAAGCTTCCAAAGAGGAAATCTATTTTTTATCCTCACAGCTGTATTACCTTACCCACGCGCAAAACTCCGCCGAAGCGGAGGAAGTGATGGAGGAATTGATCAAGCGCAACATTGTAAGAAAAAAGAAATCCATCCAAAAGCCGCAGGGCGAATTAAAACCGCATCAGTTTTCTGCGGACGGCTTTGATATTTTTGTGGGCAAAAATGACAAACAGAATGACAGGCTCACCTTAAAAACGGCAGCCAAAGACGATCTATGGCTGCATACCAAGGATATACCCGGCAGCCATGTGATCATAAAAACCAACGCGGGAAATTTCAGCGAAGAGGCGCTCAAAAGCGCGGCGACCCTTGCCGCCTATTTTTCCAGGGCCGGCGATTCACAAAATGTGCCCGTGGATTATACCTATGTGAAATATGTCAAAAAGCCCTCGGGCGCGCCGCTGGGCAGGGTCATTTACACCAACCAAAAAACACTTTATGTCACGCCGTCGGAAGATGCGGTAAAAAATGCCAGAGTGGATTGATGAATATGATTCTTTCGTATGCTGAGAACGGAGATCGAATCCGTTCTTTTTTGTGCGTAGAGCACAAATCACATTGTCATCTAAATAAGATACTATGTAATATATATTTGACTTTCTGTCGGATATATGTTATTTTTATGTGCAGAGGTATGGATTATGGAAGCCAAGAACATCAAACTGAAGCTTGCCCGCACAGAAAAAAACTGGTCGCAGGAGCAGCTTGCCAAAGAGGTTGGGGTATCGCGCCAGACGATCAATTTGATCGAGAAAGGGAATTTTAACCCGTCATTGAATTTGTGTCTGTTGATTTGCCGCAAGCTTGGAAAAACACTGAATGATCTGTTTTGGAACGAGGAGGAAAACCGATGAAATTTGAACTGCATATCTTAAAAAAAATCAATGCCCTTACCTATAAGAACGATGAGCGGCTGGAAACAATCCGAAACAAAAACGATAAATTTTTAACCAATCTTTTATATGTCGGCTACATCATCGCAGTCGTTTACGCCCTCATGCAGGGCCGCACGGTGGCGCAGTATTCGCCAGAGTTTTTGATTTTGAAGACGTCTTTTGAAATTGTGTTTTTGCTCAAGCCGGCGCTCAACTTTTGGAAAGGCAGCTTCAAAAACGACGACCGCACGCTGGTGGTGGTAGACTGCATACTGGGCGGAGTTTTGGCAGCCAATTATCTGATCAAATGGATCTGGCACAGCATTCCGTTGATTTTGGGCGTGATTTTACTATTTATGGCATTTTTTTATCTGTTTTATGCCGCGGCGGTCAATCATGGGCTGCAAAGAAACGAAATCAACGAGCGTGAAGAGGAGTAATCAGGAGCGGCCGAAAATAATGAAATGCCAATATGTTCTTTTTTGCTTATCGATTTGCTATTGTGATCAATATCCTATATAATGTATGGTGCGGCAAAAACTAAAGGACATAGAAAAAGGAATATTTGAATGAAAAAACTGATCACTCATATAGAAACGGATTCCGTAGCCGAACAGCACGGTATAAGTGAGGGTTGGGAAATCGTTTCGGTCGGCGGCAAACAAAATTTTGACATCATTGATTATATGCTCATCACAGCCGACAGAAATTTTAATATGGAAATCAAGGATGAAAACGGAGTAAAAAAAACTTTAACGATCGAAAATCCAAACTGGCAGCCTATCGGCATCGCTTTTGAAAATTTAACCATCGACGCACCCAAATTTTGCAAGAACAAATGTGTTTTTTGTTTTATGGATCAAATGCCGAAAGGCCTGCGTAACACGCTTTATTTTAAAGATGACGATTACCGGCTTTCCTTCACCTGCGGCAACTATGTAACGCTGACGAACGTAACGGATGAGGAACTTGCGCGGATCATTGAAAATAAGTTAAGCCCCATGAACATCTCGGTACATACGACAAACCCCAAACTGCGTACGGAGATGATGAATAATCCAAACGCTGGTGAAATTCTCCCCCGCCTTCAATTGCTGAAGAACGCAGGCATCGAGCTCAATTTGCAGCTGGTGCTGTGCCCGGGCTATAATGATGGCGAAGCGCTCAAAAAAACGCTGGAGGATATGCTGACGCTTATACCTGCGATCAACAGCCTGTCGGCGGTGCCTGTGGGCCTTACGAAGCACCGTGAGAATCTGACTGAACTTAAGCCGTTTGATAAACAAACAGCGGAAGAAACCATCGACATCATTGAAGCTTACAGAAAAAAAGCGTTTGAGCTTTGTGAAAGAAGCCTGTTTCACGCGTCGGACGAATTTTTTATCCTAGCGCAAAGGGAATTTCCGCCGGATGAATATTATGAAGATTACAGCCAGTATGAAAACGGCGTGGGTATGGCGCGCAGCTTTATCGATGAAGTGGACAACGCGCTGATGCGCAGACCGAAATTCAAGTCGGACCTGAACGCAACCGTAATTACGGGCGAGCTTGCTTATGCCATTTTGCAGGATGCGGCGGATAAGCTTTTAGATCTTTATCCTGAACTTTCATTGGATGTGGTGCCCGTCAAAAACAACTTTTTCGGCGGACATGTAAGCGTTGCGGGGCTGGTTTGCGGCAGCGACATTGTTGAGCAGCTGATGCCGCGCCATTACGGAAAACGGCTGATCCTCCCATCCAACATGCTTACAGAGGACGGCGGATTGTTTTTGGACAATATGTCCGTAAACGAACTGGAACGCAAACTCGGCGTCCAATGCGTTATTTCGCCTTTTGGAGGCAACGAATTCATCAATACATTAAAAAGACTTTAAAAGCTAAAAATATATCCAAGCATATCTAAGGAGCATCCTATGAGCAAACCCTATGTCGCTTTGGTCGGAAGGCCGAACACGGGAAAATCAACTTTATTCAATAAACTGGCGGGCAGGCGCATATCCATTGTGGAAGATACGCCGGGCATCACAAGGGACCGCATCATTGCGGAAAGCAGCTGGTGCGGCAACGCCTTTTATATCATTGACACAGGCGGCATAGAACCCGAAAGTGAAGATGTGATCTTATCTCAAATGCGCAGGCAGGCAGAGATCGCCATGGAAATGGCGGACGTTATCGTCTTCATCGTCGATTCAAAGGACGGGCTCACCTCCCCTGATATCGAGATCGCCGGCATGATCCGTAAAAGCAAAACAAAATACCTGCTTGCCGTCAACAAGATCGATCAATGGGACATCAGCTACAAGGCCTATGATTTTTATGATTTGGGGCTGGGCGATCCCATGCCCATCAGCGCCGAGCATGGTCTTGGCATGGGCGAACTGCTCGATGAAATCGTCGCCTCTTTTCCCGAAGATAAGAAAGGGATCGACAGTGAAGATAAATATAAATTGGCGGTCGTAGGAAAACCGAACGCGGGCAAATCCACCTTGGTAAACACGCTGCTGGGAGAAAACCGCGTAATCGTCAGCGACATCGCGGGAACCACAAGAGACGCCATCGACACGATCTTCAAATATGAAGATGAGGAATTTGTGCTCATCGATACCGCGGGCATCAAGAAAAAAACAAAAAACGACCTGCCCATCGATTTTTACTCGGCACTCCGAGCTGTCCGCGCCATCGAACGCTGCGATATCTGCGTCTTTATGATCGATGCGACCATCGGCGTCACCGAGCAGGACACCAAGATCGCTGGCATCATAGAAGAAGCAAACAAAGCGCTGCTGATCGTTGTAAATAAATGGGATCTTGTAAAAAAAGAAACCAATACCATGATCGAAATGCAGGAAGATATAAAAAAGAAGCTGCATTTTGTCGATTACGCGCCCGTACTGTTTTTATCGGCTGTAGACGGTAAAAGGACGCACAAGCTGATGCCGGCGGTCAAAGCAGTCATTGAGCAATACGAGAAACGCATCACCACGGGTCTGCTCAACGAAGTGGTCGGTAACGCGGTCGCCATGAATACGACCCCGTCCAAAGCCGGAAAGCATTTGAAGATTTTTTACGCTTCGCAGGTAAGCGTCAAGCCGCCCACCTTCCTGCTTTTTGTCAATGATGATACGCTCACCGCCAAACCGTACACACGCTATCTCGAAGGAAAGCTGCGTACGGCCTTCGGCTTTGAAGGCACGCCGATCAAGATCATTTACCGCACCAAAGAAAATAAGGATTGACGGCGTTTTATAATTAAACGGTATGGAATATTCTGATTATACAATATTGAATTATCTGAAAACGGCGGGGAGATGTATAATGCATCAAGATACTTCGAGAGGAGTGCTTATGAATCGTACATCTCTTTTGTTATACTGTATTATTGTGACTTTTACCCGGAACTTGGTTATTATCGTTCTTTGTCGAGCACATATAATTTCGGAGAAAAAAAGCGAAGCAACAATACCTGAGACGCTGCTTTAGTATTGGCTTTATGCTTAACGAAATCCGCTCTTTAACTGCGCAAATAACTCATTTAAACAAGCATTTTACGAATATATACGGCATTTCAGCATATGAAACTATGTGACCCTTGCGCAGAAAATCAAAATATTATGCGTAACTTTATGTATACAAATGATCCTATTTTTTAAAATTGGGATTACGAAGCGAAGAAATTTTCTGATTTAGTTTTTTTTCGTTGAAATTATATTTTTTAGCTGTGATGATATCACACAAATAAAATAAATACTTCTATTTTCCCTGCTTTCTGAATATGTATTTACAAGAACATGATCATTATGCACATTTCAGCTTCCATGAAATTAATGATGATTTGGACTTGAAATTTACGGATTGCAGCACGTCTGCAAATAATCAGGAGGTAGGGAAAAATGTTTTCCGGTATTTATGAGGACATATCTAAAAGAACAAACGGAGACATCTATGCAGGGATAGTGGGCCCCGTAAGGACGGGAAAATCCACATTTATCAAGAAGTTCATGGAGCTTCTTGTGATCCCTCACATAGATAACCACTTCAAAAAGGAACGAGCGGTGGATGAATTGCCGCAAAGCAGCTCGGGACGCAGCATCATGACCTGCGAGCCGAAGTTTGTTCCCAATGAAGCGGTCAAAATATCGATTTTTGACAACACGTTCATCAACGTGCGCCTCATCGACTGCGTAGGCTATGTAGTCAAGGATGCGCTCGGAGCAGAAGAGGACGGACTTCCGCGCATGGTGCAGACCCCGTGGAGCGCAAGTCCCATGCCGTTTGAAAAAGCGGCCGAGATGGGCACAAAAAAAGTCATATCCGAACACTCGACGATCGGCATCGTTGTGACCACGGACGGCAGTATCACCGAAATCCCCAGAGAAAGCTATGTGCCCGCGGAAGAACGCGTGGTAGCGGAGCTCAAGCAGATCAACAAGCCTTTTGTGATGATCCTCAATTCCACGCATCCCTGGGCAGATGAAACCACCAAGCTGCTTGAAGAATTGGAAGAGAAATACCTCATACCCGTCATCGCACTCGATGTGCTCAACATGAAGCTGGGCGATATAGAAAACATACTGTCGAAAGTGCTTTATGAATTCCCTGTGACCGAAATTACTTATAAAATACCCAAATGGGCAGCCAATCTTAACAAGGACCACTGGCTGATGACGCAGATCGAAGATTTTATCGTTTCATCTTCATCCGGAGAGGATCGCATCCGCAACATCCTCGACAGCCTCAAAGGCAATGTATGCGATAATTTTGAGCCCGATATCCGTACTATCGACCTGAGCACCGGCATGATCGTGACCTACATCGATATCGACAACAGTGTATTTTACAAGATCATGAGCGAAGAAAACAACATCAGCTTAAAGAACGAATCCGATCTGTTTATTTTGCTCACCGAGCTTCTAAGCGCGAAATCAAAATTTGAAGTGTTCAACAGCGCGGTGTCCTCGGCTCTTGCCACGGGATACGGCATCGTATACCCGACCTTTAACGAGCTTTCGCTGCAATCGCCCGAGATGATCAATGATTCGGGCAAATACGGAATACGGTTGAAGGCCGGAGCGCGCGCGCTGCATATCATTCAATCTGAAGTGACTGCCGAAACCTCCCCCATCATCGGAAGCGAATCCGAATGCGAAACCTTCTACAACCGCGTGCTGGCGCAATATGAAAATGCCCCGAGCGAATTGTGGTCAACCGAAATATTCGGCAGAAAGCTCTCTGACATGATCACCGACAATATACGCACCAAGCTTTCCTCCATCAGCGACGATACCAAGCAGCGTATGATCAAGGCAGTCGCAAAGATTTCCAATTCCAAAAAAGGCGGTCTGTTTATCTTCTGGTTATAAACGAACAATGATTGACGGCTTTAGCAATCAACTCGGAAAATAACAGCCAAAGCAACAAAGTAAGCTTTATTAACGATTTCGCTTTTTATTAAAATTGGATTGGTTTCAAAATCATATCAAACTTAAGTATGCAGCAATGTTTAAAATGTAAGTTTACATTTAACCGTATCACTTGTATGAAAAAACTCAAATTAAAACTTACCCCCAACTTTTTGCTCTAAGCATTTGAAGGGGGTAAGTTTATTTACAATTGTTTGATATTATTATGCGTACTACAAAGATGAAAGAGATATCTCCTTTGCAGCATATGGATATGATTACTATTCGCTTTTTGGAACTGCCTCAACCAAATCATCTAGGCTGTAACTGCTCCAGACATTGCCCTTAAATGTATGGACCAGATAATAATAGGAATTGCCGTTGCTAAATTATTATGGGTTGTATAACAAAGGCTTCAAACTTTATTGATAAGCCTGTGGTTACTGCAACAGCTGGAGATAAAAATAACGCTGCAATGAAAGCCTGTGCCTATTCATTTCAATTACAACTTATCGCTCAAAAAATAAACCGATCATTTATTTGATCGGTTAAACCAAGTATTCACCTACTCAATTTAAAATATTACGTTTTCATTATAAGTTCGATAACATAATATGTTAAGTAAATTATTTCTAGATATAGTTTGTAAATAATTTATGACCATAATATATAAAATACTTCAGGACGATCCGTTATGCATTTAATTAGCATGTAAACCAGTAACATAGATTAATTTTTGATATTTTAAATATGTTTTTTGCAGTATTAAATTTAGTTGTCTCATCACGCCAAGAGAGCATCCGGGCTTTCGCCCTAGATGCTTAATTCTTTCAGAATTCCGTAATATTTTATTAAATCTTTGTCGGTTTGATGAATGATGATCTTATTGATTTTTTCCTTCAGCAGATACGAAGCCTTTGAATAAAAGCTGCGTACATCCTCATAGACAAGATTGTGCTGTGTGCCGTCGTCGTAATAAGTCAAAAAGCACAGCTGGGAATTTTCATCAAAAGTGATGTGCGGTTCCTTTTGACTGCGAATGATGCTCTCGAGCTCGGCGGCGCCGATGTAGTTGATGGTAAGCTCGTTTTTATTGATATCCGCGATGCTTCTTTTATAAACAATGCCGATCTTATCCGAAGACACCATCTCTTTGAGTTTTGAAATATTTTCTGTGAAGCTTTCAAAATCGAAAATATTTTTATCGGCTGTGTAGTAAACAGCTTTAAACAACGGCATATAATTGCGGATTTCCTTTAATACTTTGAAAGGAGCCGCCACCGAAACATGAAATTGTTCATCGATAAGGTTGCGCGTGATTTTTAGCATATCTTCAATTTCGCTCTCGGTGCTGACGATCAATAATCCCCCATCATATTCCTTGAAGGAAAGATCGTGATTGAGCTGGCCGAGAATCGCATCGGGAGAATAACGGTCAAGCTCGCCAAGAACAAACCTCGGTGCGATTTTATTGATGACGCTCGCCTGGATAGCCGGATAATCATACGGCAGATTCAAATCATTACCGATCAAATCATAGCCGTCGATATAAATCTGTGTGATATATTTGCCGTACAAATCGACCGGTACAAACGATGTTTCGCTGGATGTCACCTTGTGCATTGAAGACAGCTCAAACTTCATTTTATCGGCAGGGGGCAATTTTACTCTGGCGTTGGCCGGCACGGTGTCGGCAGCGGTTCCGTTGAGTTCTTTAAGCAGCACGGGCTCCGCCTTATAAAAATGACCGATCTCTTGTATGCTTTCTTCCATTTTAGGAAAATAAAATCGATTGTCCGAAGGTATCCAGAGGGCATCGTTTTCGCTGATCGGAATAAATTCTCCGCTGAAATTCGCATTGCCGATCTCATTTTCCTCTACGTCATACAAAAGTCCGACATCCTTCATGGTTTCATTTTTTCTTACAACATGGATCATATCGCTCACCTCGATAAAGTATATGATGGATTTATATTATTTAATAAAAATACTTCACTTTTTTAAAAAAATATAGTATAATGATTCTCACGTGCGAGGGTGGCGGAATAGGCAGACGCGCAGGATTCAGATTCCTGTGAGCATTGCGCTCGTGTGGGTTCAAGTCCCTTTCCTCGCACCATTAAATTTTCGACTTATTTAGGCCATTTTTTTATGCTCTGAAAATATTGAACGGCCACTTTTCCTCTAGGTCATTTTTTAGATTTCTCTCCTAATTTCTCTCCTATTATTTATTCAATATTCAAACACGTTCGTTAAAAGCATGGATCTAAGTTCCTCGGTAAACTGCCTAAATGTAAAAACCGAAGAAATGATTTGGTCCACATCTTCTTTAATAAGGCTTCGATATGTAGGCTTTCCTTCCTTTTCCGCCTTCCATTCGCTGTAATGTTTCGCCGAAGAAGGACCGGGCGCAGTGATTGATAAAGCGTACTCTGCGCAAAGTTTATCGGACGCATCCCTCAAAGCTCTGTAGGACTGTTTACAGTCGTTATATTTTTTACCGTCCACAAAGGATACGGAATTCACAACAAAGTGGTTATGGATACATTCTTTATCAAGGTGGGTAGCCACAAGCACTTCATAGCGATCACCCCATAGATTTTTAGCCAGTCTTACTCCGATTTCATGCGCGATATCGGCAGTTACTTCACCTTTAACAAAGGATTGATAAGCATGGTAGGAATATTGCCTCCGGTTTTAGCGAAGCGTTTTTTTGTTGTGATCATTTGTTCTCGTGCATTTTCACTAAAGCAGTTAATTCCGCTCACGTAATAACGCTTTTCGGTTTTATAATCCCTTGTGGCATAATCCATGACATCGGTTAGTCCTTGAAGCTCGGTTTCATCAAAAGCGGTTTTATTCTTATTTTCTGCATAATTTATAACCGTGAACAGATTGCCGCGGATATTCCATATGGCTGTCGTTGCCATCAGATTTTTTCCTCATCAAAAAAGGAATGATGTAGCTGTATTATCATTCCTTTTAAAGATATTGTCATTTGATTAAATTCTTCATTGTACGGAGGAGAGTTACAACAGCTTTTGATTTCACTGAGTTTATCGTAGATTTTATAAAGCTGTTTGATGATTTCGTAATACTCAAGCGGAGGCAGTTCTTTGGGCACATACCCTTTAATGAACTTTCGCAAATAACCTGCATGGGAAAGTCCACTTCTGGCTGAATAATTCTTAAGACGCAAATATTCGCTTTCATTGAGCATAAACTGAACGCGGTGATTTCTTTTCCTCAATTGAATCCTCCTTTGATTTTTGATATAAAAAAAATCGTCGTCAATGGACAGCGATTGATTAATTTATACGGGGTTTTAGGGGTGTCCCCTAAAGACTTTGGATTTGGTGTTAGCTAAAATCCAGTGCTTGCTGTGAATGTAATATGGATAATCGGAAGCTCATTTCAACCCAATTGCATAGCAAAATTAAGCCGTCCTAGCATTATTATTAATGCTTTCAATTACTTTCTGATGTCTCCAAACACTTGCAAATCTCAAATACTTCCTTACGCTTCCCATATTATTGCAACTTCTCGGACATGAAAGCATATCTACTACCGAAATTTATACCCGCGTTGATGATGGACACTGAAAGCTGCCGTTAATTCAAATCCTTTGTCAATGATGTTTAATTAAATAATAAATAAACAGCGAAGTTCGTATTTATTTTTGAGTTGCTGAATTTGCTCATACTATTTTTTATTCATGATACTTAAAAATTCTAATATTTTATCACAGGGCATGGCTTTACCTTTCACGAAATTATGAAAGTTATTTTCGCTTGCACCTAAAATGATACCGACAACTTCCATATCTTTGTTAAGTAAAGCGCCACCGCTGCTTCCCAGGGAAGTTTTTGCTGAATGCTCAATAACATGATATTGATTTTCACCGGCTATATCTCCAAAAGGGACGGGAGTTTTGCTTGTGATTTTCCCCGTGGTTATAGTATTTCTGCTGCCTTCATGAGGATTTCCGATTGCAGCCACAGATTCATTATATTCAACCAATCCTGATGCAATGGATAGCACTGCGTATTCGTTTTTGGAATAGAAACTTATAACCGCAAGATCGTAAGCATCATCATAATACTCAAGGACAGCTTCGGAGAATTGTGAATGGTATACCTTTAGTCCGATATTGACACCTGCATCTTTATATGTCGGCTGGTCATATCCCAAAACAATGATTTTTGTTTTATTTTGATCAAGTTTTA
>DAITPG010000069.1:0-10890 GCA_036833715.1 Eubacteriaceae bacterium
GTTCTTTATCGAATACTTTGACGCTTCCTTCATATCCTCGCAGCAATCCGATGATAATGCGCTGGGTAGTTGTTTTTCCCGAGCCGCTCGGTCCCAAAAAACCGAAGATTTCTCCGGGCTTTATATCGAAACTGATCCCTTGGATGGCAGGGGTCTTTGTGCCGGGATAAGTAAATCTCAAATCGTTGACAGAGAGCATGGCAGTTCCTCCTAGTAATTTTTATGATAAGCATGTCTTCTTAAATTTGATGTAAAGATTATAAATGATCAATTGATCGTTTTTAAGGCAAAAATGTTCACAGCATTGATACGAAACCTAAAATATAAAATAAAAGCAGTTCACTTATCATCATCTTGCGTTCCGTTTCATCTTGCGCATCTGCAATCGCAGATAAAATTCCGCCCAAAATCTGTTCCGAGATCACTCGGCCGAAACCCTGCGAAAAAGGAAGTTTAAATTCATGGATATGCTCATCAAAATGCTCCCGCAAAATGTCTATAAACTCTTGTCTTGTATGTTGGTATTTGGTTCCTTCGCTTTTATCAAGCAAAAGTAAAAATCGTTCGGTAAAAATGGGCATTAAACCTTCAATAAAACCATCCAGCAAAGACTTAAGAGCGGAAACATCGTTAAGCGAAAGAATATCAGCGGGCGCTTCAATGTCGCGGTGATGGTCGAGAAAATATCGGAAAGAAGCGTATTCGCTGCTGACAAGGGCGTCAAACAATGCTTCCTTGTTTGCGAAATAATGATAAAGATTGCCTATGGTGGTGCCGCTTTCCTTTGCGATAGAGCGCAGAGATGCATGGCTAAAGCCCTTTTGAAGAAATTCCTTCTCGGCGTTTTGTAAAATAAGTTCGTTGAGCTCATTTTTTTTAAACTGCATTAATAATCACCTGCTCATTATTAATATAACATCGTATTTGCAGTGTGTCAATACATTCCTTACTGAGTTATATTAAAAAATCGGCGGAACGTACCGCCGGTGATATTTTAAAATTTTAATAGAAGGACAATGTATCCTTTAGAAGCTATGTATGCCTTATAAAGTCCAAATCCACCTAAATTATCACGTTCTTATAAAGTTTTCTTCTCGCTTTTTCAAGCGCGAAAGCATTTTGTTCGATCTGCTCAAAAAGATTCTGCATTACTTCTTGAGATTCGGATACACAACCTTCACTTTCTCCCAATTTTATTCGCTTAATTTTTCTGCCGATTTTAATATTCGTTAATAAAGTCATTTTTTAATTCTATCTCCTTATTTAAATTGTTAAGCACTCTTTGATGCTGACTTTCCAGCTTTAAAAATTCCTTGTAGGGCAATAATATATTATCGACCAAATCGTTAATCTGTGATAAATTACCAAACAAGTTGTCCCCGTACGTACATAATTCAATCACAAAATCAATTCCGCAGTCGCTTCCCTTTCCCGATAAAGCGATATATTGTTTCACTGAACTAATACGATTGTTCAGTTTCTTAAAATTGCGGATTACTTTTGCTGCGTTTTCAAATATCACTATATCATTATCGGTTTTATTTTCAAATATTCTTACTATTTGCAATTTATCCTTAAATCGGACGTTTCGATATAATTTGCAATATTTTTCGGGATCGGCCATTTCCGGACAAATATTTTTATAATTACGGTAAGCAATAATTCCTATACAGTTATTTTCTTCAAACTTTTGATAAATAGTTATTTTAAAAGGAGGATTGTCATGCATATTTAACAAGTCTTCCCGTAATATAGTATAGATTGCGTTGCAAATTGATACCGCGGCTTCTTTGAAAATATTCAAATGCGAGGATGCATTCACACTTACAGAATCAATCGATTCTTTCAATTTCTGCGACAGCAGAAAATTCATCGATGCAAAATAGCGTAAGGTATTAGCGAGCAGCTTGTCGTTACTCGTTTTTTTGCTTTTTTTGCTGTATTTGTTTACGACTTGCGCCGCTGCCAAATAGAAGATATAAAAAAGATAGAATAATCCGATTCGTGCCAAATCCAGATCGCCTAAATTTAAATGGTCTTTATTGATAATAATGATAGGGATAACAAAGGTTGACATTAAAACTTGCACAATTAGTTGCACAGATGGATTCAACAAATTTTTATATATCCAATATAAGCTTTTTCCAAAAAAATTATTTTTATTGACTTGCCTTTTTATCCATTTGACCATAGTCGGTTCTACCTCCTACAAAAATTAATATAGCATGTTCTTATTCGATTTTTTGTATTAATTCAGCGAACATAACTATTGATTTTAAAGAAATATTTTTTCTTGTAAAAGGCAATTCGTCGAAATTATTGACTATTATAAATAAGTACGAATTCACAACGATCAAATTACTTGACAAATTGAAAAGCGGATTATATACTAAAAATATAATATTATTTTGCTGAAAAAAGAAGTAAGATAGCATTAATAAGGGGGGCACAATGAATACAGATAACAACAACGAAAACCGGTCGGAGGCTTTCAACAGCGAAACGCCTGCCGATATTTTTATTTCCGGAGAAATACAAGGCCAGGAATCTATGCCGGAAAATATTGAAGATACTTCGGCTCTCTTCGTGCAGGAAGAAACGGAAGCTGCGCAAGCGGATATGCAGCAGGGAATTGATATAGGACCGATAGGATCGAACGGATATCCGGCTATTCAACCCAAACCTAAAAAGAAAGCGCTGAAATGGGTAATGCTCTCCCTTGCTGCCGTGATCATTTTGACGGTAGGAGCTTTTTTGATTTATGTTAACAGCGAAAACGGCAAGATCGCCTCTGCTGAAAAGCTTTGTTTAAACGGTGATTATGCCGGCACCGTTGAAAAACTGGCAGGCACCGACAGCGAAAAAGCGTCTGCGTTAAAAAAATACGCGGAACTTCGGTTAAAAGTCAATGATCTGATCAACGGGCTATCCACCTATAATTCGGACGATGGTCTCAATCAGCTGAAGCCTTTGATCGTTGAAGTTGCCACCGTATCCTCCTTGCTGAGCGAAACGATGCAAAAGGACACCGCAGCAATCTCCGCCGCCTATGATGCCATTCAGGCCGATTTTTCCAAATTGGAACCCTTTAAATCCAATATTTTGAGGGCTTGCGGCGTTTATGACAAAATGAAATTTTTATACAGCCAAAACCATTTTACCGTTGCCAAACAGCGCGTCGCTGCTGTCGAATACCGTGCGGCTTACGATGAAGCTGTGAAAATATACAACGAAGTGATGCAGACCACCGATGGGACTTTTTACGGCTCCAAGTCTCTTTTGTCCACCATCGAAGCCCTAGATTCACAGTTGAATTATGCCATCGAGGAAGGTTGGGGCGAAAATACCACCATCTATATTATGGATAACGACCCAGACCGCTTTGGTGATTCGCCCTATAATGATAGTCAGTTTTCAACGTTATTTATCACCATGAAGCGGCAGATTATCACCAACCATTTTAAAACCTTCACTCCCACCGAAACAAAATAAAAACAAAAAAAAGGAATGCAACCTTGCGCATTCCTTTTCTTTTTGATGCTTATTTTTCTTTTGTAACGCCTTTGAACGGAGTGTCGCTCTTAACATCCGTAAATTGACCGGTGGAAGGATCTCTCTTTACCCACGTGTCGTTTTTCGAATTGTACACTTGGCTGCTACCGTTCTTGGAAGAGCTCTTCTTGGAGCTGCTTGAACTTTGTTTGCTTTTTGCCATTTTTTACACCTCTTTTTAAATTGAGTATAAATTACCTTAACGGTGCTTTTATTTTTTGAAATGGCAACGATTTTATGCGTTTTTGGTTAAAGAAAATTAAGGAAAACTTATATTATGTGATCGCTCTATGCTCTCTGCCGCGTCTTATTTTTCTTTGGTAACACCCTTAAACGGCGTTCCGTCGCTTTTGATATCCATAAAACGTCCCGTCCCGGAATCCCGTTTTACCCATTTGTTGTTCTGAGGATTATGCGTCTGGGATCGATCCTTAACTGCGCCCTTGCGAGAGTTGTCGCCCGCTTCTTTATTCTTTGCCATGCTAACCTCCGCTTTCATTTGTAGTAGTTTTTGATTCTTGATCTGAAATATGCGGTTTTTCTGCAGGCCCTGTTTACTTTTATGGGATTTTAGGCGGAATTAAAAATATATCAACATTTACTTATTTTAGCATTAATCGTAGCTATTTGAGTTTCCCGTAAGCATTAGACCAGTTTTGCGCAGCCCTGCAATACTCCTCCGCCCCATATTCACGGATGTACTCGCAGGATTCATGATATTTGCTATATTTATAGCTGTTCTTATGATGAAATCCGCTGATAATTTCGCAAATTTCGTAATCGGGGCATACGCCGCAGCTGACTAATCCTTTGTTAACGCAACAGACTTTGATGCTGCATTTCGCTTTGCCGATGTCTCTTTGACCGTTATCATAACCGATTTTGCATCCCAGGCAATTTTTGCCGTAAACCTTACAGGTTTTGCAATAGGCGCCACAACATCCGATTTCTGAAATTGACATAGCGATTAACCCTTTCCTTGATTTACTTTATCTATTTCTGAAAAGTCACCTTTTCTATTAATATAGCACTGCCGATAACAAAACCAAAGCGGTTTGCATCAAAAAACGCCCGATATCTTAGGGCGTTCTTTCTGACAGCATGCGCCATGCTGCCGGGAGCAATGCTTCGGCAGAGGGATGAATGGCCGCAAGCTCCCGTTGCGTCCGGCTGCCGATGTCATACTATACCCATAATGCCGACAATTATTCTTCAAAAGGACAACGATATCAAATCACTGTAATTATTTCTCCGCCGCCCGTTAAGTCCGCCCCTGCCCGCTCGGACTCAAATTGAAATTTCGGCGACCATGGCACGGCTTCCATGCGCATGGACTGCTGCTCGCGGGCATGATAAGCAATAGCCAGAGCCATCACTAGGTCATCATGCGCGCCGTTTTGCGCCTGCGCACGGCCTTTTTCGCTGCGTACAAACGTCAGCATCTCTTCAAGGGTATCCTTGTCATTTAACAGGCGGATATTCTCGCGCGCCATTTGAACCAGATTGCCGATGATCACAGGCCTTGTAGCTGCGGTGGTTTTGAAGCCGTAGGATTTTTGCAAGCGGTGCGTGAAACTGTCTTCGGACTGCCTTATATACTGATGTGTGTAGCCCAGCCGTTCCAGCTCCCGCACGGGATACGTCGAAAAATTTGTCTCGACGGCGATAAGGGCGTTGTTGTAATAGCAGCCAAGGCAATACAACTCCCTTGCAAATTCATCCTCGTCAAAACGGCGGCGCAAAACAGCCGCTTGTTCTCCGGTAAGATTGTCGATCACCTGTGCCGCAAAATAATCGCATCCTTCACCCGCGGTGTCGGCGCCGATCACATACGGCACGTTCGGCTTCGGTTGGTTGAAAATGCGGACGCATCCGGATTCGTCGTCAATAAAGGCGGGGCCGAGGATATTGAGTCCGTCGTAGTCATAGCTGAAAGCTCCTATGCGCTGGGGCGGAATAAGCGCGGCCAGCCGTTCACTGACGGCCTTGGCGTTAAAAATGGTGCTTCCCGTAACACCCCACTGCCCTAAACAATAAACTCGGTAAAAATATTCATCGATATTTTTATACGCTTCCAGCACCTCTTTTTGTTTTTCGTCCAGAAATCGGTTATTTTTATAGGTGCTGTGGTGCGTGGTGACATCAGAGTGCCGACCGTCAAAAAAACGGTGTTTCAGCCAATGATTGGCATCAGTGGGATTAAATGTGATGATTATTTGCTGATAGTGCGGCGTAATGCCCCTCAAACGCATATCAAGCTGATTGAGATCGGCTTCCAAGGTTTCGCTGGCTTCTTCGATCCAAATGCCCGTGATGCTGTATATGCTTTTGAGTTTTTCCGCGTCGTCCAGCCCGGCAAATAAAATGCGTGAGCCGTTTTTATGGGCGATCATCATATCAGAATGATTCGTCTTAAAATCGCGATAGCTGTAATGCGAAGCGATCTGTCCGCGCAGCTGGGAGAAACAGCTTTCCCGCAGAGTACGGGCAACCTTTCTGCAAACGAGGATGCGATGTCCTTTTTCGCTGACGACACGCTCCAAAAGCTTTCGTCCGGCAAAGATCGATTTTCCGCTGCCCGCGCCGCCCATCAGCGCAAGATACCGGCTTTGGTTTGCATAGAGCTGCATAAAATGCGCGTTGCTTGTCAGTGCCAGTTTTTCATACCACAGCGCCGCTGAGGCTATGGTATCGATAGGGTTGAGGTTTTCATTGTGATCGGATTCAAACATCGAAGCTTCCCTCTTTCACGCGTGCGATCAGCGCAAGCTTTTCCGAAAGCGCCATGTCTTCTATGCCTGCGGCCGGAGTTTCTTCCTCCTCGGCAGGGCTGGCCGAAAACGCGCCCTGCACCTTGGCCAACAGCTCCGATACTTTGAGTTTGTCCTTGAGGTCAACGCTTTCGCTTCGGAGAAGCTCGCTCCAAAACTGCATGATCTCGATAATGTTGGCGACCTTGGGCTTAGGCTGCTCGTCAGAATGCGGGAGGAGCATCAAGGACTGTACATCGGAAGCGATTCGCTCTGCCTTAGCCGCTGTCCTATCGTCAGAAAACTTTTTTTCCAAAGCCTGATTGTTATTGTCGCAAAGCTCCGTTAAATTTTTCTTCCCAACGGATGAAAATCCGCCCTTGTATCCCGCCGATCTTGCCGCCTGCGCGGGGCTTTGCCCTCCGTTGTAAAATTCCAGCCACAGTCTCTGCTTTTTTGTCATTTGGTTTCTCCTTTACAAATAAAAAACGACCTTCCGCGGAAGATCGTTGGAGCAGTTTCTTATGTTTTTATGGTACCACGAGAATGGGTGACATGGTATGACAAAAATATGAATAGCCGTCAACTGAGGTGTTTTGAAAATACCGAATATAAATGCGAATCGTTTTTCACCGGAAATGTTATCTGTCTTCCGTCCTTATACACAATGAGAAAATCGGTCGTTTCGGTTTGTTTTGCGGTAAATAGACCGACGACAGCTCCATAGAAGCCAAACAGAGCGTTACCGAGAAGTCCTCCGAACATAGCACCGTCCATCGAAATTTCTTTACCGCATTGAATGATCTGCGTATGATCGATATTTTCCGTTATCGGATTTTTGCCGTCAAAAATCGGGAACTTTTTAAAGGCGGGATAGGCTATTGCGAACGGTATGCCGAGCATGAGGAAAATCATAAAAAACCAAGTATAGCGGATCGATAAAAACAGCATCAGGCCGAATGACGCCAAAACGATCGATATCTTCAATAAACTTTTTAATAATATTTTTTGTTTCATCGGCTTCGCTCCGTCTGAAATGAAAATCATAATGATATTCCGCAAAACTATATCCATATCTGAATGATACATATACGGGTTGACTTAATCGATCAAGGCAGTTTTTCGCCGCACCTGGGGCAATAATCGGGCGCAAAGCCTCTCGACGGCAACGAACTTTTGCATTTCGGACATCTGTACCAAATCAATTCAATCATCACTCCGAGCGCCATAACAGCCCCCGATATATAGCAAACGATCATCCGCTTCTCTTCGGAAACGAAGCTTGCAATAAACATAATGATTAATCCCAAAAGAAACAAGATCCAAAACAGCTTTCTGCTCAAACGATAGTTCATTCGGACCCACCTCACTGCAATCATATACAAAGAGTATCATATTATTCGGCAAAGCTCAATCGGCTGCTTAAAAATTATCGATTACTTAAACTTATATGTGGCGTCGAAATTGTAATACATATTATCGAACAGATTTAGGGTGCTGTTATACGCGCCTTTGTCAAGCCCGATCATTCCGCTCACATTCACATAGACCCAGCCTCCCGATATCGTAGTCTGGATTATGTAATGCTTCAGATCGAGCACGCTGTTGTTGGTCATGTAGATATCCTTGCTGGTGATAAGCGTAGCTTTCATCGTATCGTCTTTGTCGTCCCATCCGTGACGGTATCCGATGCGGACTTTGCATTCGCCGAACGCGCTGCTCCAAACAGTGAATATTTGATACGCATCCTCCGTTGTTTCATCGACATCCGGAAATTCATAAGCGCCGATGCTGTCAAATTTATATTTGGCGGCAGGTTCATTGAACGGCATTCCCAAAGCCTGCGCCACTTCGCTCCGGGACTTCGAATCAGCGTAAGAAGTGACTGCAAAGGCGGTCAGCGCAACAACGGCGAAGGCAGCGTATAGTTTAATCATTTTTCGTTTCTTCATTCCCGTTCTCCCATATCATAAGTTTTTGATATCGATCTTATCTGCTCCCATTCGTTTTCTGTCCCTGCGTTTTATGCCGCTGACAAAATAGATGATCATATAGACCGCTGTCAAAGCCGTTTCATTGAAGAGAACGGTCAGCGTCGGCTTCATGTCGAAGTCGAAAATAAAGAAAGCGATCAGGCTGAATACAAGCAAAATCGCCATATGAACCGCGTAAACGGCGGGAATGATCAGCCCCTTTTTATGATTTGATCTTGCCGATAAAAACATCTGCGAAAGCAGAAGCAGTAAGATGACCCATTTGGAAGTCAGCAGCATGGTAGTGAAAGCCGCAAAATTGCTGAAAATATTCATGAAATACTCCTTTCCCGACGGTCGTCGATCATTGAACCTATCATAAATCTTTGATATCTATTTTTTGAAAACCTGTCCTTTTGACTTTTTTATGTTTCAGCCATATCCTGCAAGCGAGCATGATGATCAGACAAGCTGCGATAATAGCGCCGTCGATACAAAAAATCAGCGCAAGCGGGCTTAAATTCTTCACCGATGAAAATGCATTCGGCCCCGAAAAGGCGCCGGAAACCGCCGCCAGGATCATATGAAGTACATAAATGCCCGGTACGATAAAGCCTTTTTTGAAATCCTTAAAGGAAGACAACGTGATTTGAAGGATAGCAAACAACGTCAAGGTAAGCCAGGAATATAACATCGAAGTAAGCAATAGGATATAGATCGAAAAAGTTTCCATAGTTCCCCCAGTCAGTGGTAATTTATAAATCCCTGATCTTCGCCTTATCGTACTCATCCTCTGCTTTCCGTTTCGCTTTATGCTTCAGATAATTTCCGCACAATGCGTATAAGATCATATAAAAGATCGAACAGCCGATCAATGCACCCGTAACCAAAGCAGGAATCCCGTAAAAGTCCGAAGGATTGCGTATAAGGATCGGTATCATCAACAGCAGCGCACTCAACAGATAAAGGGACGGAACTATAAAGCCGTATCTGCGGTCGGTTCGTGTCGAAAGGATTATCTGCAACGCTCCAAAAATAAAGATCGCGCCGGTATCGATCAATAGATACGGTATGCTCCGCAATAACGAAATAAACATACTCCCGTTCACTCTTAAATATCTTTGATGTCGATTTTTTCGGCTTCCGCACGCCCGTCTTTCTCTTTGCGTCGTTTCAAGTAGATACGGCAGCCCTGAGAGACCGCAAAGCATAGCGCGAGAATCAGGCAGGTATACATAAGCAATAAAATAAAAACAGGATTACACGATAACCCCAGCCGCAGGTCATGCGTTCCGTTCGCAAGCGCACTGATGAGGGCAGTCAAAAAATAGATCGTCGGTACCGATAAATAAATCAGCGGCACAATAAGCCAACGGCGATTATTCTCTTTTAAACACAAATAACAATGAACAATGAGCGCAGCCGCCATTGCGGGCAGCGAATAAAGCATTAAAACCATTCCAATGAGGATTTCCATAACACATATCCCTTTATTCAAAATTATGACATACTATAAATCTCTGATCTCCGTATCTTCCACTTGAGCATTTACATTGGCCGTTTTCTTTCGCTTCAAAAACGATCTGCATTCAAAATAAATCATTGCTTGAAAAATAAAAAATCCTGCCAAAACAGCGATATTGATGCCGTATGAATAACCCGTCCGATCAACGATATCGGATGTATATTTAATGATGATCGTTGCCAAAGAAAATAAAACCGTTGCAATAAGATAGACGCCGGGCACGATAAAACCGATTCTGCGATCTTTCCTTGTTGAAAGATACACGTTCAATCCGATCCAAATGGCTATGGCAGGTTCACTGACGGTATATACATTGATGATAAGATACATACTGTCCATGGTAATTCCCCCTCCGCTGATGTACTATATTTATCGAATATGCACGAAATTAAATATCCTTGATATTGGTTTTTTCCGCATCCGCCTTTAATTTCTCTGATTTCTTATGTCTGACTATAACCGTGCAGACAACATAAACGAGCAGTTGAAAAGCTGTAAGCGCAGCCAACGTGCCGATATAGAGATACATCGGATTTTGCGACGGTGAAAGCGAAGTACCTGAATTTAAGCTATTGATTACGGCAAGCAAAAACAGCAGAAAGGCGCTTGCAAAATAGAATTTCGGCACGATCATTTTCCATTTCTTTATTTCCTTGACCGTCAAATAGATATTCAAGACCGAATGCCCAATGATTGCAGGTTGTGATGTCGTCAAAAAAATAATAATGATCGATAAAATACTCATTCCGTTTCCCTCAACTGTTTATGAAAATAGGCTTATAAATCCCTGATCTCGGTCTTTTCCACATCGGCTTTGGTATCCGCAGCCTTTTTATGCTTCACGACGATCCTGCAAATGACATGGATCACAGTTTGCAGCAGAAACCCCGCGAATAAAAATACGCTGACGCCGAAAGAAACCATAATGGGTTGATGTTCAACCAGATTTTGAATTATATTAATTAACAAAGAGAGCAAAACGCATCCCAGATAAAACCCCGGCACGATAAACCCGAGTTTTTTGTTTTCTCTGGTTGAAAGCCAAACATTCAGCCCGCCGAAGATCAGCTGCGCGTACCACGGCACCGTT
>DAITPG010000070.1:0-10688 GCA_036833715.1 Eubacteriaceae bacterium
AAACAACAAGCGAGCATCCATAACATTAAAGGAGTATTTCGAAAAATTTCGATATACGCGCTCGCAATCGCTGCCAAACCTTTGGGCGCATAATTACGAAGCAATCCCAAGACGGACCCGAAAAAAATGGATAAAGCTACCACGGATACCGAGAGGAGCAAGGTCAAGCGAAGCCCTTTCAATAAAAACAATATATTGCTTGTTGTGAAAACTTTTGCCAACAACTCTAACATTCCGTCACCTCCGGTATTTTATCGAGAACGGCAACCGAGGGGATTTCATGGTTTTTAAGCTTCTTTTCATATTTGCGCGCAAAAGTCGCAAGCGGATAGCACAATAGGAAATAAAGAGCTCCCGCGATGATATACGAAGGCGCGTAATCCAAACTGGAAGAAGCCCATGAATCGGCCATGTACATCAGGTCCAAGCCCGAAATCATCGCCAATACAGAAGTGTTTTTAATGAGATTGACTGCTTGATTGGTTAAGGGGGGGAGTATGATCTTCACCGTTTGCGGGAGGATCACATATCTCATGGTCTGCGTATAGGTAAATCCCTGCGACTGAGCGGCTTCGGTTTGTCCGTAAGGGATCGAGGTGATCCCTGCGCGGACAACTTCCGAGATATAAGCGCCGTGATAAAGTCCAACGCCGAGCACGCCGATCGTGAAAACATCCATAACCAAACCAGCTATCGCAAGTCCGTTATACATAAAAAATATCTGTATGACGAGCGGCGTATTTTGAAAGAATTCAACATATACACGCGCGATGCCTTTAAGGATCTTGTTGTTGGAGGTTGACATCAATCCAAAAATAATGCCCAGTATCATCGCCAGCAGCAAAGCCAAAACCGCCACTTCGAGCGTTCGGATAAATCCGCCGGCGAATGATTCCCACTGACCAAACAGTCTTTCCCATCGCCATAGAGCAAAAGGTCCGTTTTTCATTTTAGTAGTTTAATTTCCATTCTGTTTTTAATTTTTCAATGGTTTTATCGGATAACCAGCCTTTGATAAGACCGTCAACGTATTCGGCAAGACCTTTGTTGGTAAGCTTGGAAGCTACACCGTAATCCTGCGGAGAGAAGCGATCCGGCAAAATAACCGTGGTGTCATCCACATATCCGCCAAGGATCGAACCGTCCACACAGAAAGCCTGCACGCGGCCGGAATCAAGCGCTGCTTTAATTTCGGGATAAGTGGCATATTCCGAGAAAGTTACTTTGATGCCCTTGGCTTCCGCTTCTTTGGTTACAGCAGTTTTGGATGTCGCGCTCTGCGCCACGCCGATAACCGCGCCGTTCATATCCGCCAGGCCTTTATAATTGGCGGCTTTTTTTACAAGCAAGCCTACTGCGTCCTGATAATACGGAGTGGAGAAATTGTATGTAAGTTTTCTTTCTTCCGTTATGGTAAATGTTGCGATTACAAGATCGAGCTCGCCGTTATCGAGAAGCGGTCCGCGGGTTTTAGCCGTAACCGGAGTAAATTGAACCTTGGTTTCGTCACCGAATAAATCTTTGGCGATCAATTTGGCGATCTGAACTTCGAATCCTTCGATTTCGTTTGTGCTTGTATTGCGAAGGCCGAATTTGGGTACGTCTTCTTTTACGCCGACGCGAAGCACGCCGCGATCGACGATAGCCTGAACATCAGCTGGAAGGTCTCCCTTCTGTGACGTAGGTTTTTTACCGCAAGCGGCAATTGACATAACTGTAAGAGCGATCAGCAACAATGCGATCATTTTTTTGCAAATTTTCATTTTTTCCCTCCATGCAATAAATTTATAAGAAGCAGATGAACCGCTAATTATCTCAAAATCTTACTTAAAAATGCTTTGGTTCGTTCATGCTTGGGATCTTCAAAAAAGTGCTGCGGCGTGCCTTCTTCCAAAATCATGCCTTCATCCATAAAAACGATCCTATCGGCCACTTGACGGGCAAAGCCCATTTCGTGCGTTACTACTACCATCGTTATATTTTCTGAGGAAAGACGAATCATAACATCCAAAACTTCTTGAACGGTCTCGGGATCGAGCGCCGAAGTGGGTTCATCAAATAAGAGAATTTTCTGCTGCGTGCATAAAGCTCTCGCGATAGCGACCCTTTGCTGCTGTCCGCCGGATAAGGTTGAAGGGTAGTTTAAGGCTTTTTCTCTGAGCCCGACAATATCCAAATATTTATAGGCGATTTCTTCGGCTTCCTTGCGCGATTTTTTTTGAAGCTTCATAGGCGCAAGCGTCAGGTTGTTTACTACATTCATGTGCGGATAAAGATTAAACTGCTGAAACACCATAGCCGATGATTTGCGCACCAGCTGGATTTTATTTTTGGATGTCAGCTGTTCGCCATCGATATAGACTTCACCCGATGTAGGTTCTTCCAAAAAATTCATGCAGCGCACAGTGGTGCTTTTTCCGGATCCTGAAGGTCCGATGATGACAAGTTTTTCACCCTCGGAGACTTGCAGATTGACATTTTTTAGTACATGGTTTTCTCCGAAATATTTATTTATATCGACTAATTTGATCATAGTATCTCCTGTGATTATATTAATTTCGTGCCTGATAATAAAAATAACAACCTCTTCGATCCAGTGCCGCTACACAAGATGAAGCTTCGTTGCCATTACCCTTATCAATGATAATATAAAATTGATGTAAAGTCAAGTTTATTTAATTTAGAGCCTATCAATATCAGGTTTTTTCTTAGCAAACATAAGAAAGAAAATCTTTACTACCGGTAATCATTAAAAAAATAGTTGCTTGAATTTTCTGTATATTTAGCTATAGATTTCATTTGTATGGCGCCCTTACTACTTAACATACTTTATGGTTAATTAAATTAGTGAAAAATAGAATTTAAAATATTGAATGATGAAATCATAAGAAATACTAAAGTATCAGACAAGCAGTTTGGATACGTTCATTTTATGTTACACAAAGCTTTTGAATATAACAAAAAATTTCTGCTGTCTTATAGGTCGCATCAAATAAAATTACTCAAACTCCCCAGGTAATTTTATTTTCGGAACCGAATCTTAATATTTGTGCGAAATCATTTAGAAGCTCGGAATTTTCTATTTCCTCAGCAACCTTTTCAACATTATACGGAACTCTTATCAATTGAATATTTATTTCTTTATCAATGTCAACAACTGCATAACAAGCCATTGGATTGCTGTCCTTGGGTCTGCCGACACTGCCTGCATTTAACATGATTTTGTCTTTTATTTTTTTATGATAGGGAAAATGGGTATGGCCAAAAACTATCAAATCCTCTGATAAATCACTGCAGATTTCTTCTTGCTTTTCGAAATCTTCTTCAAAAACATAATCATTGATCGAAAAAGGGCTGCCATGGGTTAAAAGTATCTTAAATCCGTTTTCTTCGATAACAATTTCTTCTTCCAATTCTCTTAAGAAAGCTCTGTTTTCATCAAGTATATGCTTTGATGTCCAATTTAAAGAATTTTGCATTTTTTGTCTGTTATATTCAGAATCGATATTGCAGCCGCATGAAGGCAGGCAAAATCCGATAGCTTCATCGTAATTACCCATTATTGTGCGAATTTCATAGTCTTTTATCAATTCAATCACTTCATTGGGTCTCGGCCCATAGCCAACCAAATCGCCAAGACAATAAATATCCTCGTTTGGGATATTCTTCTTTTTTATATCATGAATTACGTTATCTAAAGCTTCGATATTACTATGAATATCAGATATAAAAGCAAGTTTTCTTACCATAATCGGCCTCTTTTGGGTAATTAGTAATCAATATTTCATGCAATTGTATTTTTCTTCTGATAAATGAGCCATCAATTCTTTCGCCAGCGTAAGAATGGTTTTGACTTTCTCGTCTTTGATTCTGTAAAATATGAATTTGCCAACCTGCCTTGTTTCTACAAGATCACTTTCCCTTAAACATTTTAGATGGTTGGATATTTTAGGTTGACTGAAACCGGTATATTCAATTATTTCGCTTACTGTTTTTTCATTCTCAAGAAGACTTTCAAAAATAAATAATCTGTTATAATCAGCAAAACCTTTGAAAAATTTGCTGATCAATTTTAATTTCATCATTTCATCGGTTATCAACTCAGTATTCATCATTTCAGTATTCATCATCCACCTTATCTTTTTCATATTATAATATAATTATATTATAATATACATTTACGCATGCGCCAAGCAAACTACTTAATTTATACCGATTTATAGGTTATCTTCAACCGAATCTGCCGGTTATATAATCTTCGGTTCGTTTATCCTTAGGTTTCTCGAAAAGTTCACATGTTTCACCGAATTCGATAATTTCACCGTTTAAGAAAAATGCGGTATGATCAGATATTCTTGCTGCTTGCTGCATAGAATGAGTTACGATTACGACCGTGAAATCTTTCTTTAAATGATTGATAAGCTCTTCAATTTTTAATGTGGCAATCGGATCCAATGCAGATGTAGGTTCATCCATCAATAAGACTTCGGGTTCAACAGCCAAACATCTTGCAATACATAATCTTTGCTGTTGACCTCCGGATAGGGAAAATGCAGGCTTGTTTAGCTGATTCTTAACTTCTTCCCATAAAAATGCTTTTCTTAAACTCACTTCCGCAATTTCACCCAGTACTTTTTTATTTTTGACACCAAAGTGTTTTGGGCCGTATATTACATTTTCATATATCGATTTAGGAAACGGATTAGGTCTTTGAAACACCATACCGATTTTTTTTCTCAATTCAAAAATGTCTTTATTTTTTTCGATGACATCTTCACCATCGATAAGAATTTTTCCCTCAACTCTCGCTCCAATGATCAAGTCATTCATTCTGTTGATCGTTCTTATAAATGTTGACTTTCCGCATCCTGAAGGCCCAATTAATGCAGTAGTGCTTTTTTCGGGTATTTTGATATTGATATTTTTTAATGCTTGATTTTTATCATAGTAAAAATTCATTTCTTCGATTTTTATTTTTATTGGCATAGCGGAATCCTTTCAAATAATATCAACCGGTCAATTAGATTCATAAGGAAGTCGTATAAAATGTATGTCTTCAACTTCAGCATTTCCAATGATAAATGACTGACAGTCATTATTCGATTCTGTTTTGATATTTATTTCTTAAGTAGATTGCCGCAGCATTGGCCGATAACAATAAAATCAATAAAACGATTATTCCTGCTGCCGCGATATTCTGAAATTCCGCTTGAGGCCTTGATGTCCAATTAAATATCTGGATGGGTAAAACTGTAAATGAATCCATCGGTCCGTTTGGTAAAAAAGCAATGTAACCTGCCGCTCCGACAATGATCAATGGAGCTGCTTCTCCCATGGCTCTGGATATAGCCAATATTGAACCGGTTAATATCCCCGGCAAAGCATAGGGTAAAATTACGCCTGTTATGGTTTGCCATTTTGACATCCCCAGAGCATAAGAACCCTCAATTATAATATCGGGCACGTTGCGGATTGCTTCTTGAGAAGCCACAATGATGATAGGCAGAATTAACAGCGTCAGCGTTAAGGCTCCTGATAATATACTTCTTTCAAAATTAAACAGTCTGACAAATACGGCTAAACCCAGCATGCCATAAACGATAGAAGGAACGCCTGCCAGATTGGATATATTCAATTGAAGGATCTTATTAATGAGTGAATGGCTATTAGTATATTCTTCAAGGTATATCGCGGTTCCGACTCCCAAAGGAATAGAAAACAAGGCAGTCAAGCCGATAGCCCAAATACTTCCGAACAGCGCGGATAAAATGCCGGCCTTTTCAGGGAATCTTGAAGGCATGCTTGTAATAAAATCCCAATCTAGCCAACTAACCCCGGTTTTAAAGATCTGATATAATAATAATGCAAGAATCAAGATCAAAGAAGTGATCGTGATAATTAAGGTTAAGTGAAATAGATGATTTTTTAATTTTCGGCTGATCCATTTCCCATGTTCTTTCTTTTTAACAAAATTGCTCATCAAAATTCCTTCCTTTTCCTTACTATCGCCTTTGAAATCAAATTCATGGTCAAAGTCATCATAAATAAAAGAGCGCCTACAGCAAATACGGTATTATATTCAATCGTTCCATGTTGAATATCCCCCATACTGATATTTACCATAAAGCCGGTCATGGTCTGAATACTGTTTAATGGATTAAAAGTTAATGTGGGGCTTTGCCCTGCTGCAATTGCCACTATCATAGTTTCTCCGACAGCTCTCGAAATTGCTAAGATAAAGGCAGCCGCAATACTTGATTTGCTTGCGGGTATAACAATCTTTGATGCAACCTCCAATTTGGTCGATCCAAGTGCATAAGCGCCTTGCCTGATAGAATTCGGCACAGACATCATCGCATCCTGACTTAATGAAGCGACCATTGGAATGATCATGATTCCGACGGCGATACTGGCGCTTGCGGCATTAAAAATTTGTGTTTGCGGTATCAATTCTCTGATCAATGGAGTGATGAAAGTTAAGGCAAAGAACCCGTAAACGATTGATGGGATTCCTGCAAGTATTTCCAGGATCGGTTTTATTATTTGTCTGGTTCTTTTGGGTGCATATTCGCTTAGATATATCGCGCTTCCCAGACCCAAAGGAAGAGCAATGATGCTTGATCCTATTGCGATCATCATGGTACCGACAAAAAGCGGCAGAATCCCGAAATTTCTGGGTTGCAAAGTAGGTGTCCATTTTGTTCCGGTAAAAAATTCGACAATCGAGACTTCTTTGAAAAATAAGAAAGTTTCACCAAATAAGGTGAACACAATAGCTATCGTTGTTGCGACGGATACCGCAGCAAATAACAGCAAAAATTTCTCAATAATAAATTCTTTGATTTTTATCTTATGTTTATTGTTCATATAACCTCAGATTTAATTAACCAGAAAAACGGTCCCCGATAAATCCGGGGACCGTTTTACCGGGTATTACTTTAACGAATCTATCCCAGTTGTGTAATAATCATCTGGAAGGAGAACATACCCGACTTCAGGAATAATAGTTTTTGCATTATTCAGATAGAAGAGCAGGAATTCTTTAACCTCTTCTTTTTCCAAAGATGCCTTATTTACGTATAAAAAGAGCGGTCTTGACAAAGGCGAATAATCACCGTTTTTGATGGTATCGAATGTTGGGGTAACCGATCCGTTTCCGCCGTCAATCGGTACGATTTTTAATTTATCCATATTTTCTTCATAATAGGCAAATCCGAAAAATCCAAGAGAATTTTTATCACCCGCGATACCTTGTACCAATATGTTGTCATCTTCACTTCCAATGTAATCAGATCTCATCGCACCGCTTTTTCCGTTAATTACTTCGGTAAAATAATCAAATGTTCCGGAATCAGTCCCCGGTGCGTAAAGCTTGATCTGCTCATCAGGCCATTCTGTTCTTACGTCTTTCCATGTTTTTACTGTGCTGTCAGGCTGCCAGATCATTTTTAATTCTTCTACCGTCAAATAATCTACCCAGGTATTTTCCGGATTGACCATAACGGACAAACCGTCAAATGCGATTTTAAGTTCAATGTATTCGACTCCTGCGGCTTTTGCATTGGCTGCTTCTTCTGTTTTAATCGGTCTAGATGCGGCACTGATGTCAGTTTCTTTAGCAATGAATTTTTTGAAACCACCTCCGGTACCGGATACTCCGACGATGACTTTAACATCCGGATATTCAGCACCGAATTCTTCCGCCACAGCTTCTGTAATGGGAAAAACCGTTGACGAGCCGTCGATTTGAATTTCTCCCTCAAGTTTTGTTTTTGCGCAGCCGTTTAAAGCCAATACTAATATCCCTAGTGTCAATAAAATGGATATGAGTGCTTTCTTGCTTTTTATTTGCTTCATAATTTCTCCTTAATTACTTATTTGTTAATAAAATTATATATCATAATATCATGATATGTAAAGTAAAAAGTCTGTAAAGTATTACGGTTTGATATTTTTGATGATAAATTGAATTAATTACACATACAAATCATCATGATTCGAAGGTGATTACGATTGGCATCTATCCTTGTCAGGGACGATGTAACGTAAAGTATGGAGATACAAAACCCATAGCTGATGATGTTGGTGATAAAAATAAAAATAAACCTGCAGCAAGTTTGCGCAACTATGCTGGAGATTTGTATCGAATCTATTTCAACCTATTGTGTTGTAATGTTATCGCAGATATCCAATATATATAATAATGATTTGCTGAATTGACCTTCAAAGAGTACGCAATCCCTATTATCCGAGTCAGAAAAATCCGGGAAAAGTGTACGGATTTCGAAAGTAAATGATTAAAATTGGCAGAAATAAAGACAATCTTTTCGATTCGTCAAAGGAGGAAACAAACAATAAAAAAATGGCTCAATTAAGCCATAAGTCATACATGGTGCCGAAAGCGGGAGTCGAACCCGCACGGTGTCGCCACCGCCGGATTTTGAGTCCGGTACGTCTGCCAATTCCATCATTTCGGCACTTTATGCTTGTATATAGTATCATAGAAACCGATTCTTTGCAATAGAAAACGCACTAATCATTGATATTTGTTAAATTAAGTTATCTTTTTATATTGCTTTTTTCGAGACGATATAGTATCATATGATAGCTGTATGACTCATTAGCTCAGTTGGTAGAGCACCTGACTCTTAATCAGGGTGTCCAGGGTTCGAGCCCCTGATGGGTCACCAAATTATGTGCATTTCACTTTTGTTTCGTGCAAAAGTGTTTTTTATTTAAGCGATGCGGCATAAATTTATATATTTTAAAGCCATAATAATTTATATGCAGCTATTCTGATTCTGGATATTTAAGGCAATTGACAAATTGTTAGCTATGAATTGATTAAAAATTGATTATAAAGGGTAATAACTGAAGGTTATTTCTTTATAATAAGGAAATAACATAAGGACATCTGAGGGTAAAATGAAAGTCAAAAAAATTAAGTTGGGTCGATTCATCACTGCTGTGCAAATCATTCTATCATTATTCTTCGTTGCCGTATTGAATAAAATCAAGGTTTTGCCTACTAAATACAATTATTCGATAACTGCGCTGCTGCTACTGTTTTGCCTTGCACGAATCATAATGGAACTAAAACGAGGAAAATATAAAAAGCTTTTTAAGATCTCAAATGCATTAAGTGTATTTTTAAGTGTAGTGCTGCTTATGAGTTCCTTTTATTGCGTAAACGCCTACAGCGCTTTGTCCAAATCTTCCGGAGCCAATACCAAGACCGAAACGATTTCCGTGATCGCCCTAAAGAACAGCAAAATATCGAATATAAAGGACACTAAGGAAGATATTTTCGGCATACGAGATATTATCAATATTGAGTCAACCGATTATGCAATTGCTGATATCAATAAAAAGCTCGGAACAGAGATTAAAACTTCGGGTTACATTGATTTTCAAACACAAATAAAGGCGCTGTATGATTCTGAGGTTGATGTTATCATTTTAAATGAAACATACCGCCCAATAATTTTGGAAAATTTCGAGGATTTTGAAGAGAAAACCAAAGTAATCTATACGATTGTAAGATCCATGCCAATGGATATAGGAAATTCCAACGCTTCGATTGATAAACCGTTTGCGCTGTATATCACCGGAATTGATGTGTACGGCGACATTTCAAATAACTCGAGATCGGATGTGAATATACTTGCATTTGTCAATCCGCAGACAAACAAAATATTGCTTGTCAATATTCCCCGTGATTATTATGTGAAAATCGACGGCGGTGGTGGCGCATATGATAAACTTACGCATGCCGGCATTTACGGAGTCGATTGTTCCATTAATACCTTGGAAACATTATTTGATGTCGAAATTGATTATTATGTGAAAGTCAATTTCACATCGGTTGTCAATATCGTCAATAAGCTTGGAGGCATCAACGTATATTCCGAATACAGCTTTTCCGCAGGCGGTTACAGCTTTAATGAGGGCTATCAAAACATGAGTGGTGAAAAAGCGCTGGTATTTTCGCGGGAAAGGCATGCGCTGCCCGGCGGAGACCGCGACCGCGGAAAAAATCAACAGGCCGTTATCGACGGTATCATTAATAAAGTAACCAGTCCTGCAGTCATTACTAATATGAGCGGAGTTTTAAATGCCGTCTCATCCGGCGTATCGACGAATATCACCGCAGATGAAATTTCCTCTCTTATCCAGCAGCAGCTTACAGATATGAGCACATGGACAACGACATCCATCAGTGTAGACGGAAGAGGCGCGTCCATGCCGACGTATAGCATGGGTTCCCAAAAACTTTATGTCATGATTCCTGATGAAGCATCCGTCGATGCCGCAAAACTGGCAATCAACGAGATTCTCGGCCAAACCGAGTAATTTTCAACAGACTGTTAATTTTCTTTAACATCTACCGATATACATTGTAATGAAACTTCGGGAGTTATAGAGATGGATGCAACCAAGGCGGTCAGTACCACTAAACAAAACCAAGGATCGGCAGATATTTCTTATGACAGGATCGTTCGTATTCGGGCCAAAATCAAACAGCTGAAAGCTCAAATCATCAAAATAGGCAGGGAAGACGGCGATTCCAAGGATACAGTAAAGAGAATACAGCTTTTGCGTCATCAGATCATGCAGTTGGAGAAGACTATTAAAAAAATAGAATCGCAAAAAGAAACTAAAAATAGAAATGTAAGCTCAGAAAACAA
>DAITPG010000071.1:0-10676 GCA_036833715.1 Eubacteriaceae bacterium
TAAA
This sequence comes from Eubacteriaceae bacterium, assembly GCA_036833715.1. Taxonomy (GTDB): domain Bacteria; phylum Bacillota; class Clostridia; order Eubacteriales; family Anaerofustaceae; genus JBGMEA01. The sequence continues at coordinate 5 of DAITPG010000071.1, forward strand.
AACAGCTATGCCGATAATCGGAATTGACAAGATTGGAGTAAAAGAAGTCGTGGAAAAACCGAGTTTTGTAAAAGCCGATATAAATATCCCATGCATTAAATATACGCCGAACGTACAGGATGATATGGTTTCTATTAATTTTTTACGGGTATCCGAAAATGTCATTTTGGAAAAAGCATATTTAAAAAACAGAAATATTGCAATGGCCTCAAAAAAAGTGGTTGCCGTGAAATAACCGTAAAGAATGCCGGATGCTCGGTTGGAGCCGACTGCCATCATTCCTGATATAATAAAGCATAGGACAACGGATAATCCGCCCAGGCAATAAAAAACCATGCGGTGTTTTTTCAAAACTTCAAAATTGCGAAGATAATATCCCAAAACAAAATAGCCGATATAAGAAGCGGTCATTTCGACCGGAAATTTATTGATCACAGTTAAAATTATATCTTTATTTGCAACCGGAAATAAAAAGAAGGTTGTTTTTACGATGCCAAAAACAAAAAACAAAATCAAAAAATAACAAATAATCAAAGGGGATGAGTTTTTAACAAAGTTACGCAAAATAGGCTGCAACATATATACTCCGATGAGAACGGATAAATAGGACAGATAGTTGAAACCCTCAAGCATGTGACCGAGTAAACTGAGCCGAAAAAGAAAAGTCTGTAATACCCGCAGAGTACACCGAGCATAGAAAAGTCCAGAAAACAAACGGTATAAAAATTCCAAGTACGTATTTTTTATATAGCAATTTTATAGGTATATCTTTTGACAACATGAATGATCCGCTGATCATAACAAAAATAGGGACAGCGCTTCGCACCAGACTGTCATAAAAATGGATCACCTGCCAAGGAAAGCTTGTTTTATCGATCAAAGTCCATTCGCTTGCCGATGTGTGCAGTATAACGACCATAAAACATGCCGTAATCCGAAGCAAGTCCATGGATAATTCTCTTTGTTTGGGCTCATACTTTGGTAAAATCATCTCAATATTGGACATAATTAACCCTGCTTTCATTTCAATACGATTTTTTGAAACGTTTCTCCGATCGGACTGTTGATGATTAAATCCGCATGTGCGTCATAGGGAGTGGATGACTTGTTGATAAGAACCATTTTTTTGCCGTGATAATATTGTATGAGACCTGCAGCGGGATAAACATTGAGGGACGTTCCTCCTACAATCAAAACCTCGGCTTCGCTTATGTATTGAACGGCTTTTTTTAAGATGTCCTGATCCAAGGATTCTTCATAGAGAACGACATCGGGCTTTATCAAAGAGCCGCACGCACATGTAGGAACGCCCAGACTGTTAAGTATATAATTTGCATCATATTGTTTTCCGCAGCGCATGCAGCTGTTTCTGTGAACGCTGCCGTGAAGTTCCAGTACATTCTTGGAGCCTACAGCCTGATGCAGGCCGTCAATGTTTTGCGTAATTACCGCTTTCAATTTTCCGATGTTTTCAAGCTCGGCTAATTTGATATGTGCGTCGTTTGGCTTTGCATTCCGATAGATCATTTTGTCTCTGTGAAACTCATAAAACTCAGCCGGATGATCCATAAAAAAGGTATGGCTCAAAATGGTTTCGGGAGGATAAGCATATTTTTGATGATATAAACCGTCAACGCTTCTGAAGTCAGGTATTCCGCTTTCGGTCGAAACACCGGCACCGCCGAAAAATACAATCTGGTTGCTGTTTGTAATAATATTTTGTAAAAGTGAAATATTTTGATCCATAGTCATTCCTTTGTCGCATGATATTGAATCATATGTTATATATAAGTCTTGATCACGCTATAATTATCAATTAAATCTTTAATAGTATATTTACAGTTAGCGGGTGAAGTAGACAGCAGCTGATTGGCGCAAATGCCTGTATTATTTAAATGATGTAAATTATATAACTGATATGCTTTGCTTCCGGTCGTAAATATTGCGTGGATATTCGATTGGTTTAAAATAATAGTCAAATCATTGGGTACCGCATGTTTTATCGTGCTGTCGTCCGCGCCGACAATATCGCAGGAGGATAAAACGTCCCACACGGCAATCTTGTTTTTGATCAGCATCTCTTTTTTTTCTTCGATGGTTTGGGGACAACTCTCATTCAAAACCGATGAAAGAACCTTCCAGAAGCGGTTTTGCGGATGTCCGTAAAAAAATCCCGCTTCTCTTGATTTCGGAGACGGCATTGTACCCAGCATCAATATTTTAGATTCATTGTTATAAACAGGAGCAATGGAATGCTCAACTCGTTTGTTCATGGTTACATTATAATACAAATGCTTTGTTTTCTCAAGTATGCTTGCTAAAGCGTTGCGATTGGAAATATTATGACGATTTCGGCTTATATTACTTAAATTTCTTTGGAATTGATGATATAATATCAAGCATGAAGGATCATTTAACGATTCCTATGCAAACGGAACATATTATTACTATACAAAAATCGCAATTTATATGCCGTTTATATCCTGTAAAAACCGAAGATGAAGCGCAAGAAATATTAACTTCGGTAAAAAAAGAACATTACAAGGCTAACCATCATTGTTATGCTTATATCCTTGGCGAAGAAAAAAGCTTCGTTAAGTTTTCTGATGACGGCGAACCGTCAGGAACCGCCGGAAGACCCATCTTATCCGTGCTAGAACATCATGACTTAACGAATGTACTTGCCATCGTCATTCGTTACTTTGGGGGCATAAAGCTCGGTGCGGGCGGTTTGGTCAGAGCTTATTCACAAAGCGTCGCAGATTGCTTGCCAAACGCTTCAATCATCAAAAAGAAGGTTTGCGATATTGTGCAGTTCACTTGCGATTACAACTTTTACGGAAAACTGCAAATCTATCTTTCACAACATAATTTATCCATTGCCGATTCCGAATTTTCCGATGAAATCAATATTGCCGTTTATTCTCCCAAAGCATTTACATCCAAGTTAACCGCCGATATTTTTGAAGAGAGCAACGGCCTTTGCAAAGGCATCACAAAAGGACAGGCATACCAAGATATCAATCAATAAGGAGAAGAATAATGACGGAATATCTAAAAGCGCTCGTTGATAATTTACAAAAAGAAATTGTGATCTGCGACATGGACCACAAAATTTTATATATGAATCCTTATGCGGTGGAACACTACCGTTCTCGTTTCGGAGATGATCTCATCGGCAAAAATCTGCTTGATTGTCATAATGAGCGCTCCCGATCCATTATCAAAGAAAAAATCGAATACGCAATTGCCAATAATATCGACAGCATGCAGATTTCCGACCATCCGGATAAAAAGAAAAAATCCTATATCACATTGATCAAAGACAAAAATCAAAACATCATCGGCTATTATGAACGATACGAAGGGGATGCTTTTTAAGCATAACAAAATAATGATCGATTTTATCATCGGAACCATTGATTCCGTTCACGACGGATATATTGTTCTCAATACAAATTCAATCGGGTATATGCTCAACGCCTCGGCAACCGCCATACATGAGTTGTCATCCAGTCAGGGCGAGATTAAGGTTTACACCCATCTTGCCGTTTCGGAAAATGCCATTAGTCTTTACGGCTTTTACAATCAATCGGAAAGGGAAGTGTTTTTAAAGCTGATCACGGTTCCCAAGGTAGGGCCCAAAGTTGCCTTGGGTTTATTGTCGCAGTATACGGCAGCGCAAATCATTAACCATATATTGGCTAAGAATATGTCCGCCTTAACAAAAGCAAGCGGCGTGGGACAAAAGCTGGCTGAAAGCATTGTATTCAATCTAAAAGGAAAATTCGCTGAATTCGATGAAAGTTCTGCATCCGGAGATCAAAATCTCTTTAACGGGCAAATGAGTATTAAGGATGAGGCGTTTGCGGCATTGACCGCGCTCGGCTTTGACCATGCGGTAAGCTTAAAGCTGATCAACGCTGTCTATGATGAAAATTTCACGATAGAAGAGCTTATTTCAAAAGCATTGATGCTGGCCGGCAGATAGGTGTAAAATGGAAAAACGGATCGTAACCAACAAAGAATTGAATACCGATCTCGAAGTTGAAAACAGCTTACGGCCATCGCGATTACGTGATTATGTGGGGCAGGAGATCGTTAAAAAACGGCTGGGCATATTTATCGAAGCGGCTAAAATGCGCAAGGACGCATTGGATCACGTGCTTCTTTACGGACCTCCGGGTCTCGGAAAAACAACGCTCTCACACATTATCGCCAATGAATTAAATGTTCAAATTAAAATAACGAGCGGTCCGGCAATAGAAAAACCCGGAGATTTAGCCGCGATCCTAACCTCCCTTAAACAAAACGACGTTTTATTTATTGACGAAATCCATCGTTTAAACAAAGTGGTCGAAGAAGTTTTATATCCTGCGATGGAAGATTACGCACTGGATATCATTATCGGAAAAGGCCCGGGCTCACGCTCGATAAGACTTGATTTGCAGCCGTTTACGCTTATTGGCGCCACAACTAGGACGGGACTGATATCATCTCCGCTGCGTGATCGATTCGGTATCATCAACCGATTGGATCTGTATTCGGTCGATGATCTTAAAAAAATCATCATCCGTAGCGCGGATATTTTAAAGATCAAAATCGACGAAACCGGAGCGGACGAACTTGCGAAGCGCTCGCGCGGAACACCGCGAATCGCCAACCGTTTTTTAAAACGTGTGCGGGATTTTGCGCAGGTACTCAATGAAGACATCATTACCTGCGGACTGGCGGACGAAGCGCTCAAGCTGCTGGAAGTGGACGAATACGGGCTTGATAAAACCGATATCATGTATCTGGATACGCTGATTGCTAAATTCAACGGCGGCCCCGTCGGTCTCGATACCATATCCGCTGTGATCGGCGAGGAAAAAGAGACCATTGAAGATGTTTATGAACCCTATTTGATGCAGATCGGTTTTATTAAACGAACACCGAGAGGACGCGTGGCAACGCCGAATGCTTACAAACATTTGGGCGTTCCATTCGATTTAAAAGGGATGGATACTTTTTTTGATATAGAAAATACGGAAAGTGAATAAATTGAAGACATCAGATTTTGACTATGACTTGCCGGAAGAATTGATTGCTCAAACACCGCTGAAGGATAGAGCAGCATCTAAACTTTTAGTAGTAAACAGAGATAGAAATACTTTCGAAGACAAGCATTTCAGCGAACTTATCGATTATTTACAACCCGGTGACTGCCTTGTACTCAATAATTCAAAGGTGCTGCCCGCACGGATATACGGTAAAAAAGCCGATACCGGCGCAAAAATTGAGTTTTTGCTGCATAAACAGCTGCAGTCGGACGTATGGCAGGTAATGGCGCGTCCCGGTAAACGCTTAAAGGCAGGAACCGTTGTTGAATTTGACGACTTTTTAAAAGCGGAAGTTTTATCAAAAAGCGAAGACGGATTAATCAATGTAAGACTTAAGCATGAAGGTTCATTGTTTGAAATTTTGCATAAGATCGGAATCATGCCGCTTCCTCCGTATATCAAGAAAAAGCTGGATGATAAAGATCGCTATCAGACGGTTTATGCAAAAGACGAAGGCTCCAGCGCAGCGCCTACCGCAGGGCTTCACTTTACAGAGGAGTTAATGAAAAAAATTGAACTCAAGGGCGTTAAAATCGTTTATGTCACTTTGCATGTGGGACTCGGCACTTTTTTACCCGTCAGCGAAGAGGATATCACACAGCATATCATGCACAGCGAATATTATGAAATAACAAAGCAGACCGCGGATATCATCAACGAAACCAAACAAAGCGGGCATAAAATTTTTGCGGTGGGAACAACAAGCGTGAGAACCTTGGAAACCTGCGCAAGAGATAACGGAGGCATAATCGTTGCCGAATGCAGGGAAACGGATATTTTTATATGTCCTGGTTTTGAATTTAAGATAACAGATGCGCTTATTACCAATTTCCACCTGCCCAAATCCACATTGCTGATGCTGATATCGGCATTTTACAGCAGGGAAAAAATCCTTGATATTTATCGGTATGCAGTTGCAAACAAATATCGTTTTTTCTCTTTCGGCGATGCCATGCTGCTTTTATAAAATAGGAGATTACAATGAAAAAACCTTTTTCGGATAAGTTGCAAAATATTACGCCATCGATGACACTTGCGATCACCGCAAAAACAAGAGAATTAAGAAACAAAGGCATAAAAATCATTTCGTTCGGCGCAGGAGAACCGGATTTTTTGGTTCATGATGAAGTCAAAAAGGCGGCTATTGAAGGAATTGAAAAAAACTATTCCAAATATACCGAAGTGGAAGGCTTGCTTGCGCTCAGAGAAGCGATCTGCAATCATTGTAAGATCAATAATGGTCTTGTTTATACGCCGGATGAGATTATCGTTTCCAACGGAGCCAAACATGCCTTGTTCACGGCGCTGCAAACCTTTCTTTCCGATGGGGATGAGGTGATCATTCCGTCGCCCTACTGGGTAAGCTATTCTGAAATGGCAAAGCTTGCCGGGGGTAATATCAAAATTATTGATACCAAAAAGGAAAACCATTTTTTACTGCAACCCGAAGAACTAAAAAAAGCAATCACATCAAAATCAAAAGTGATCATGCTTAATAATCCTTCCAACCCTACGGGCGCGGTCTATCCCAAAGAATTACTTAAACAAATTGCAGATATTTGCCTGGAAGAAGGCATCTATATTTTAAGCGATGAGATTTATGACCGCTTTGTCTATGACGGAGTTCAGCATGTCTCCACCGCATCGCTTTCGGATGACATTAAGGATATCACCGTTACCATCAATGGCCTTTCCAAAACGTACGCGATGCCCGGTTGGCGTGTCGGATATGCGGCCGCAAACAAAGAGATAATTAAAGCGATGTCCGCGATTCAAGGGCATTGCGTTTCTCATACAAGCAGCATCAGCCAATACGCTGCGGTGCGGGCATTAACCTGCGAGCAAGGTTTTGTCAAAGAAATGCTGGACGAATATACAAGACGCAGAGAATATATGATCCGATTCCTTGATGAAATAAAGCCGATATCCTACAGTAAACCGGACGGCGCTTTCTATGTTTTTGCCGATGTCAGCGCGTACTACAATAAAACCTGCGGTTCAAAAAAAATCACGGACTCTCTGTCTTTTTCACAGGTTCTTTTGGAAGATTTCCACGTCGCGGTTATTCCGGGCATCAGCTTCGGCAATGATAATTTTGTACGTTTTTCGTATGCCGCAAGCATGCAGGATATTAAAGAAGGCCTCGAATCCTTTAAAATATTTGTAGAATCCATCAAAGAATAAACTTATTGTATGTAATAACAAGGGGATACTAAGCTTATCCTTTTGAGAAAAGGCGGAAAAAACGGTGAGCAATCATTCCATTTACGAAAATCCATTGATCGAACGTTATTCATCCAAAGAAATGCTTTCAAACTTTTCTGCGGATAAAAAATTTTCCACGTGGCGAAAGCTGTGGGTGGCTTTGGCCAAGGCCGAAAAACAGCTGGGCCTTGCCATAACGGACGAGCAGATCAAAGCTTTATCCGAAAATATCGACAATATCGATTTTGAAGCGGCTAAGAATTATGAAAAAAAATTCAGGCATGATGTAATGGCGCATGTGCATACGTACGGCGATTGCGCTCCGGAAGCCGCCGGCATCATTCATCTGGGCGCAACGAGCGCCTATGTAGGCGATAATGCCGACATCATCATTTTTAATGACGCGCTTAAGATCATCAAGAAAGAATTGGTCAATGTAATTTATGTACTGGCCGATTTTGCGATGAAATATAAAGATCTGCCGACCCTCGGTTTTACGCATTTTCAGCCGGCGCAGCTGACCACCGTCGGTAAGCGCGCATGCCTGTGGTTGACCGACTTAATGCTGGATTATGAGGAATTGGAATTTGTGCTGTCCACCATGCGTCTGCGCGGTGCCAAGGGTACCACAGGCACGCAGGCCAGCTTTATGTCGCTGTTTGACAATGATGAAGAAAAAGTAAAAAAGGTTAATGAACTCGTTATTAAGGAAATGGGTTTTGAGAAGGATTTTCCGCTAACCGGACAAACCTATCCGCGCAAATTTGATTCGCGGATCCTCAATGTTTTGTCTTCCATTTCGCAAAGCCTTCATAAATTTGCCACCGATTTGCGTCTTTTGCAAGGATTAAAGGAAATTGAAGAGCCTTTTGAATCCAACCAGATCGGTTCATCCGCCATGGCTTATAAACGCAATCCCATGCGCTGCGAACGGATTTGCTCCTTGGCCAGATATATTATGGCAGCCACCCAAAATACCGCAATGACCGCAAGTGTGCAGTGGTTTGAACGCACGCTGGACGATTCCGCCAACCGAAGGCTTTCGATTCCCGAAAGCTTTCTCTGCTGCGACGCTATTTTGATGATCGCTCACAACGTAATTAAGGGTCTGGAAGTCAATGATAAGGTAATTGAAAAAAATATCATGGCCGAGCTTCCCTTTATGACGACAGAGAATATTTTGATGCAGGCAGTAAAAAACGGCGGAGACAGACAGCAGCTGCATGAAAAAATCCGCCGGTATTCCATGCAGGCCGGTTACAGCATAAAAAAAGAAGGCAAAGAAAATCCTTTGCTGGACTTGATTGCGCAGGATGAAGAATTTAAGCTGTCATCCGACGAATTAAAGGAACTGCTTAGTCCCATCAAATACATCGGAAGGGCGCAAAATCTTACGGTCGAATATATTTCGGAATATGTTTATCCCATGCTCAATGAAAATAAAGAGCTGCTTGGGATCGATTTCGAATTAAAAGTATAAACAATCAGAAAGTGGGAAATCAATGATCAAAGTTCAGGACAGGTTTTTAAAATATATCGGTTTTGACACGCAATCCAAAGAAGATTCCAATTCGTATCCAAGCACCGATAAGCAGCTTGCTTTGGCAGAAAATATGGTCAAGGAATTAAAAGAAATCGGCATTGAAAACGCGCAAATGGATGCGTACGGCTATGTGACGGCCAGCATAAAATCCAATATCGACAAAAAAATCCCGGCGATAGGCTTCATTGCGCATCTGGACACTTCGCCTGACTTGTCCGGCGAGCATGTAAACGCCCGTATCATTCCAAAATATGACGGGTCCGATATCGTCCTCCATAAAGAGAAAAATATCGTAATGCGAACCAAGGAATTCAAACATCTGTTGAACTATCTTGATAACGATCTGATCGTAACGGACGGAACAACGCTGCTCGGCGCAGATGATAAAGCCGGCGTAGCCGAAATTATGGCCATGGCCGAAACATTGATGCAAAACCAAGAAATCGCGCACGGCGATATCAAGATCGCATTTACGCCCGATGAAGAAGTCGGCAACGGAACCGAATATTTTGATATAAAAAAATTCGGAGCGGATTATGCTTATACGGTGGACGGCGGAGAAATCGGTGAGATAGAATTTGAAAATTTTAACGCCGCGGCAGCAACGGTCCTTGTGAAGGGTGTCAATATCCATCCCGGAGACGCTAAAAACAAGATGATCAATGCCAATCTTTTGGTGATGGAGTTTAACGGGCTGCTTCCGTCCAATGAGATACCTGCGGCTACTGAAAAATATGAAGGCTTTTATCATCTTCAATTCGTCGAAAGCAGTGTGGAAATCGCTAAACTCAAGTATATCCTTCGAGATCATGATAAGGAAAAATTCGAAAAACGCAAGCAAACCCTATTTGACATACGAGATTTCATGAATAAAAAATACGGCCATGATTTTATATCCGTCGAAATCAAAGACAGCTATTACAATATGAAAGAAAAAATTATGCCGCATTATCATTTAATTGAAAATGCGATCGAAGCCATGAATCAGCTTGGCATAAAACCGTTAATAACGCCCGTACGCGGAGGAACCGACGGAGCGAGGCTTTCATATGAAGGCCTGCCGTGCCCCAATCTTGGAACAGGCGGCCATAATTTTCATGGCAGATACGAATATATTCCAATTCAGTCCATGGAAAAAACCGTTGACTTACTTCTTAAAATCATTGAATTGTCCACAAAAAGATTTATGAATGCTTAACAAACGAAATCAAGTAGGTGTATTATGCGCAAAATTATGATCATAGACTCTTTTTCGCTGCTGTATAAAGCCTTTTACGGTGTGCGTCCGATGAATACCGCAGACGGTATACCAACCAATGCGATATTCGGTTTTGTGAACATGGTCTTAAAACTCATCAAAGATTATGAGCCGGATTATTTATTTGCGGCTTTTGATTCGGGCAAGGTGAATTTTCGTCATGAGTCTTATGTGGATTACAAGGCCGGCAGGCAGGATATGCCGGAAGATTTGCGCGCGCAGGTACCCATCATTAAAGATCTTCTTCAAAAAGCGGGTGTAGAGCTTTTGATTGTGGAAAATTATGAGGCGGATGACATTATTGGATGCGTAAGCCGAGCAGGAGAAAAAAATGAGATGGAGACCTTGATCGTAACAGGAGACAGAGATTCCTTTCAGCTTGCCGCAAAAAATACGCGCATCGTTTACGCCCGCAAAGGGGTCAGCGATACCGTTAATGTTGACGAGGAGTATATCCGCCAAACCTATGGAATCGAACCTTTGCAGCTGATTGAAGTAAAGGCCTTGATGGGAGACAAATCCGACAATATCTCCCCTACTTGGTCACTCAAGATGCGTCGTGAT
>DAITPG010000072.1:0-10565 GCA_036833715.1 Eubacteriaceae bacterium
GGGGGGGGGGGGGGGGGGGGGGGGGGGGGGGGGGGGGGGGGGGGGGGGGGGGCGTTTTCGGGCGCAGCTGCGGACAGGGGATCGTTTATTGGCAATGCGGACAGATTTTCATCCGCTTTTTCTGTATTATACATGAAAGTAACTCCTTGCAATCGATCAAGTGCTGATATCGCTATTGTAAACTCTCAACCTACTTGAATGTCAAGAAAAAAAGGAATAAAATCATAGCAAGAGGTGCAAGGGCATGGATGAAAACAAAGAAAAATATACCATCGGAGAAATAGCGGAGCTGTTTGGGGTGCCGAAATCGACCCTGCGTTTTTGGGAAGACGAGCAATTGATAAGGTTGGACAGAAACCACACCAACGACTACCGCGAATATACCGTCAAAGATATCATTGAATTATGCGATATCATTTTCTACCGCAATTTGAATGTGTCCATCAAGCAGTTGAGAAAAATACATGAAATGGATCTTGCGGATTTAAAAAACGTTTTAAATGACACGCAGCAATCCATCGAGGCAAGCATCGCGCAGCTCAACGGCGCAAGAGAGCGCATATTGTTTCGAAAGGACGAGATTGCGCGTGTCGAGGAACTGAAAGCGCAGCCATACAAGCCGTCGGAGCCGGACATGCAATGCGTGATCGCGGGCACGCTGAGCGATTCGATTTCCTATGACCCCAGCTTTCTCGCGCTGGTTTGCCCCGGTGGAGATCATCCGAAAATTCGTTACGGCATTGCGGAGAAGGACAAGTCTTTGGATGGAGAAGTGATTTGGGCTAAAGAAAACACCCGCTGCAAATATGCCCAATGTCTGCTGAAAGTCTCGGCAACGGAACCCGAACGCAACGATCTGGCGGAGCATCAAGCCCGGCTCAAGAAGCGCGGACACGCCTGCGGCGTAACGGTGGCACGATATCTGGCGACAGCAACGGAAGATACTGTGCGCTACGATTATTATCACACATGGATCGAGCTTTTACCGTTATAATTAAAAAAGAGCTTTTTTAGAGCTCTTTTGGTTTTTATGGCTACTTATGGAATATGGATAAAATTTCGATTGCTTCTCGACCGGAACCGAACGGCTGACGGTATCACCGTGTCGTCTAATACTCATAATCATTCCAGTCGACCGGCGTTGCGCTTCCGCTTTCCCAATCCTCGCGAAGGATGCCGTACCCGATGGCATCGTGCAGGGTTCCGGCTTCATCGGGCCAGGCTTTTCTGAAATGCGCTTCCTTGATAAAGCCGCATTTGTGAAAAACGCCGCGCATAGCGTAATTGTCTCTGCGCGTGTTGCCCTCGATCCTGACCTTGTCGGGATAGGCGGAGAAGATATGGCCGACGGCCCATTTGACCGCGGCCGTACCCATGCCCGCCGCACGGGAGGCGTAGGAGAGGCGCAGATCAAACAGCGGAGTACCGTCCTCAAGATCGTAAAAGCGGATAAAGCCGGCCTTTTGTCCGTTTTCGCCCAAGATCCAAAAGGTTTTGCAATCTCCGCTGTCATAGGTTCCGTTTTGATGGTTTTCCCGGATTTGCTCCGGTTTCGGCTGAGAAACGCCGTGGAACGGCCATGCTTCAGCCGTGAGAAATGCGACGAGATCCTCGATCTCGCCGCGAAATTCTTCAATTTGAATATTCATGATAGATTTTTTCCTTACTCAATCTACGTCGAAGGATTCCAATATGCCTTCGGATTTGATGGCTTTTCCGTCGCCGTGACGCGTAAGCAGCATCGGAAGCGCCGCCAGGATCACAAAAGCCGCACCGTAATAAAACAATACGCGATAACCCATGCCCATATATTCAATCAACGCTCCGCAGATGATGGGCGTTAAGGTCTGCGCCGACATGCTTGCGAAGTAATAATAACCCGTAAACTGGCCGATATTGCCCGATTTGGCAAATTCCACGATCATCGGAAGACTGTTGACGTTGATCATGGCCCAGCCGCAGCCCGCAAGCGCAAACATCACAAAGATGAGCGGTGTGGCTTCGGTAAAGAAGATGCCGGAGATAAACGAGGCGGAAAGGACGGCGATGCCGGCTAAGATGGTTTTTCTGCGGCCGATCTTGGTGGAAACGATGCCCGCGGGCAAGAAGGTGACGATGCCCGCCACATTGGCGATCAGCAAATATTTGGCGAATCCGCCGCCCTCGATATTGAGCACGATGGCCGCATAGTTGGAGAAAAACGTGATGACGGCGTTGTATCCGAAAAACCAGCAGAAGATGGCGGCAAGGATCAGCAGCAGGCTTTTTCTCTGATCCTTGGGAAGCCCTTTTTTGCTGTCTTTACTGTCTTTGGCTTCGCCTTCGTCCTCGTCGGAAATCTGATATTGTTTTTCAAGCTTCAGCCGCTGTTCGACCAGCTTGTTTTCTTTGATCACAAACAGATAGAGGATGAGCGCCGCAATGGCGATAACGGCAACGCACAGATAGAGCGGAACGTTATTGACCGTGGGATCAAGGATCGGCATGTTGTCCGGCCCCAAAACAGGCAGCTTGTCCCCCAGCGCGTTGTATTCCCATTCCATGATGCGTTCCTTGTAAAACAGTGTGGTGAGCAGGATGCCGATAACGCCGGCCAGCGCGCCCATTAAATTGATGATGCCGTTGGCTTTGCTGCGCAGCGGCTTTGGCGTAACATCGGACATTAAAGAAACGCCGGGCGAACGGTACGTCGCAAGCGAAATCAAAAACAAAAACAATACCGCGATAAACATGGGCAGACTGCGCATGTTGTCGGCCACGGGCAGCAGCACCAAAAACACGGCCGCAAGGAGAGTGCCGAATAAGAAGTACGGCGTCCTTCGCCCGAATTTGGTGTTGGTTCGGTCGGAAAGCCAGCCGAACAGCGGCATCATTACAATGGCAAGGATATTGTCGATAGCCATGATGGTGCCGATGAGCGTTTCGCCCACGCCGAAAGAATACAGGATCTTGGGGGTCAGACTGTCATGAAGGCTGCTGATCATGGTGATTGAAAAAAACACCAGACCGATCAGGAATGTTTGCTTATAATTGAGCTTCATCGTATACCTCATCGTTTTATTTGGACTGACTGCTATGATAAAAAGGGTCTGACTTTTTGATCGATATCCTCGGCCGCCTCTCCGCCCAGCTGCTGAAGACACATCATATACACCATGCTGCACATGGCAAGCATCGAATTGATCGCGTCGACCGATACGGCGGTCAAATCATTTGCGTTGATCGACGGACGTTCGTCTGGCGCAGCAGCGGAGGCAGCTTTCGCAGATACAACAGCTGTTTCACGCGGCGGTTCGCTGCGCACGTTTTTTAAATCAATCACCTGGGAAGCCAAAGGCACATAAGGCATTTTGTAACCGTACGGATTATCCATATCTATCACCTCTTGGTATGTATATTTCCAAAAGGCCCGAATCATTCCGTTTGTTTCGATTAAAATCCCAATTGCTCATCAATAATAAATACAGTTATTCTGTTTAAAACTGATTGACCGTTGATGATCACAAGACTGTTACAAATGCTGTCCTTGGATCTGCATTCCACACATTTTCCTGTTGCGAGGCATGGCGGTGAGTATTTGTCCGCCGATTTTTTTGCATTTAAGGGAGCGGCCACGGTTCTTGCCCGCCGGATGCCTTCTTCCAAAGAATCGACGATTTTATTCGTGCCGAGGATGATAAAAACTTTTTTCGGGCCGAACAAAATAGCCGAAACTCGGTTGCCCGTATGATCGATATTGATCAGTTCGCCGCTTGTGGTTAAGGCATTACTGCCGGTTATGAATATATCTGACAACAGCGACTTTCTTTCGATTTCTTTTTTTTCTTCATAAGAGATATTTTCCGCATAACGATTGAAAAGGTTGGCGTGATGCTGCGTTAAATAATTGACCAAGCCTATCTGCTTGACCGTTTCAGACCCGCCGAATGCCGCTAAATCATGTTCAGCGATCCTATCCACGACAGCTTTTAAGGCATCGACTTGTTCATGAAAGAAATACGCATCCATATTTCTTTTCTTTAAATTTGCAATGGTTAATGCAACTTTGGTTTGATCAGCAGCTTTCATAATTATACCTTTATCAATCACGCAAGGAACAAGGCGATTTTTAAATAATAGCGGTTTGAGCTTTTCAGCAAGCCGCCTAAAATTTGATGCGTTCTTTGATATATGCAGCAACTTCGCTGATGGGGATGCGCACCTGCTGCATGCTGTCGCGTTCGCGCACGGTGACGCTGTTGTCGGTTTCGGTATCAAAGTCGACCGTTACGCAGAAGGGCGTGCCGATTTCATCGTGTCTGCGGTAACGCTTGCCGATGTTGCCGGTCTCGTCGTATTCGCATTCAAATTCCTTTTGAAGCATAAAGTAGAGTTCTTCGGCTTTTTCGCTCTGCTTTTTACTGAGCGGCAATATGCCAGCCTTATACGGCGCAAGGAACGGATGCACGCGGAACACGTTGCGTTCGCTGCCGTCCTCTAGCGTTTCGCATTCGTAGCCGTCGCAAAGCACGGCAAGGAACAAACGTCCCGCGCCGACGGAGGGCTCGATGCAGTAGGGATGGAATTTTTCATTGGTCACGGGATCGATGTATTTCATGTCCTTGCCCGAGAAAAGCTCGTGCTGTTTGAGGTCGTAATCGGTTCTGTCTGCGATGCCCCAGAGCTCTCCCATGCCGAACGGAAAGTCGTATTCGATATCCGTGGTGGCGTTGGAATAATGCGAAAGCTGTTCCTTCGCGTGGTCGCGCAGGCGGATGTTTTCTTTTTTGATGCCGAGCGAATATAAAAATTCCGCGCAGAAATTTCTCCAGTATTGGAACCACTGCATCTCTTCTTCGGGGCGGCAGAAAAATTCCAGCTCCATCTGCTCGAATTCGCGGGTGCGGAAAATAAAGTTGCCCGGCGTGATCTCGTTGCGGAAGGATTTGCCGATCTGCCCGATGCCGAACGGCAGTCTTTTGCGCGTGGTGCGCTGCACGTTTTTAAAATTTACGAAGATGCCCTGGCAGGTTTCGGGGCGCAGATACAGCGTGTTTACGCTGTCCTCGGTAACGCCCTGGAACGTTTTGAACATGAGGTTAAACTGGCGGATGGGCGTAAATTCCTTGCCGCCGCATTTGGGGCATTTAATGCCGTTTTCGGTGATGTAGTCCTGCATGGCTTCATTGGTCCAGCCGTCGGCGTTGTTGTCCACGCCTTTGGCGTGCATGTCGTCCTCAATGAGCTTATCCGCGCGGAAGCGGCTTTTGCAGGTTTTGCAGTCCATAAGGGGATCGTTGAAGTTGGCAAGATGCCCGCTGGCTTCCCATACGCGCGAATTCATAAGAATGGATGAATCTATCGCTACATTGTAGGGGGATTCGGTCACGAATTTTTTCATCCAGGCGTTTTTGACGTTGTTGAGCATCAATACGCCGATGGGGCCGTAATCCCACGAATTGGCGAGCCCTTCGTAGATTTCGGAGCCCGGAAACACGAATCCTCTCATTTTTGTGATGCTGATGATTTCATTGATCGATAATTTTCTTGACATAAGTCCTCCTGATTAAATTGAATATAAAAGCGAAAAGCTGTTGATCTTTTTATTGAATGTGAATTTGATATAATCGTTGAGCAGCTTCAAAAGGTATTTCAAAGTCTGCCTGTCGGGCGGCGAAAGCGCTTCGAGCTTGCCGATATCGATATGCAGCAGCCCGTGCAGAAGCAGGGCTTCCTTGTCCGAGAGATACGGCATGATGACATTGGGCGGTTTGCAGTTGGGGCAGAGGATGCCGCCGCCGTTGAAATCAAAGGCGTACTGCGATACTTCCCTGCCGCAGGAGATGCAGCGTTCGGTGGACGGATTGGTGCCGCAGATGCCCATAAGCTTGAGCGTAAACGCCAGCGCGATGAGTTCGGTAAGTGCAAGATCGGCGCGTTCGAGAAGCAAAAGCGTGTAATACAGGAGTTGAAAGGTGACGGGCTCCCCCATTTTATCTTCATAAAAAAGGTCGGTGAGCTCGGCGCAGTAGCTGGCCGCGGCCATGCGCTCGAGATCCTTGTTAAGGCCGTAATATCCGCGGAGCACGTCGGCGGAAACCACATAGGGCATTTTGCCCGCGGCGGAGACGGAAAGCACAAATTCGCTGAGGCAGAAAACCTGCGCCGAGGCGATGTATTTGCTTTTGTGGCTGAGCGCGCCTTTGGCGACGGCGCTGAGCTTGCCCTCCTGTTTGGTAAAAAGCGTGAGCATTTTATCGTGTTCGCCGTATTTGACGGCTTTGAGTACGATGGCCTCGTACTTTTCTTTGCCCATGGACGGGCCGCCTTTCCAAAAAATTGCGTTACAATAGTCTTCCGCAAAATTAGTTTAATTATATCGTAAACAGTGAGCGGTGTGCAACATAAAAAGGATAAATTCGGCGGAAGTATTCAAAAATGATGTGAGGCTCAAAGGCTTGTAGATTTAAAGAATGAAAAATCACGGCGTCGCCGTGACAAATGATAAAGCCGAAAATTCAAGAACCATTCTACCTTTGCCAAAAGGACAAGTCGTCGATTTGATCTTTATATTTCTCAAATCTGAATTCCTTAGGATAAAACAGCTTCGCCGCATCATAAACTTTGGGATCGTAGCTGATAATGATCACATCCTTATTGTCTTTTTGGCTGAATATCTTCATGATTTCATAATCCTGCAATTTTCTGACGGCAAAATATAAAAAGATATTTTTAGTGCCGTTGAACTGCGGTTCCATTCCAAACCCGACGTCAATGATTTCTTCCCATGAAAAGCGTTTGAGGGTTTTATGAAACAAACCTCTAACGGTCAATCCTTCTTTGGACATAAAAACTGTCAAAAAAATATGGTTTGTACAATACAATAAAAAAGAGGACGGAAAAATAAACAGCACGATCACATCTAAAATTTGATAAATCAAATTGGCATGAATCTCATCAAAGGCAACATATAATACAATCAAAATAATATAGAAAAAGGACATACATATCCACATTCCGTAGTACCCAAATTTACTGAGCTGCTTAAATTTATAGTCTTTTATCATCAATACTACCTCAAATCACGGATAACTATTGAAGTCCATTCAAATAGTGGATTGTTTTCTATAATCCCTCATCTCGCCTCGGTAAAAGGAAGAAATAATCGGTGCGGTTTCATCGTCGTAAATCACAACGGTGGAGAACACCTTAAAGCTGATCTTTGTGAGATCGGCGCGCTGCTCGTCCGTCAGCTCGTAATCCGAAAAGTAGATGTACGACTTGCCGCCCTTGGCGATGATGCCTACATCGACGAACCGATCCCATGCTTCAAGAGGCTTTGTGCGGAAAAAACATACGGTGCCGATGCCGGTTTCATCCATCAGCGCCCATACCGGAAATTTGTTGTATTGTATAAGATTCATCAGCAATATCGCAACAAACAAATACGGAAAAAGATCCAAAATGGTCACGCTGCCGAAGAGGTAGTCGTCGTTGGGCGCCATGTGCGTCATCATCCTGAAAATAAAAAGTACAAAGGCAAATGCAAAGACCTGCCCGATCAAAAAAAACAGATACATGACGGTGTTGGGTGTGGAGTAGCGTTTGGATTTTTGCATGGTTCCCCCCTGAATAAATATAGTATATTTCTATGAAAAAATAATATCTCCCGGATAATAATAAATCAAAATATTGCTTGATAACGAAAACATCAAATCCAACTTTTGATTGTCAGTATCAGCCAAACTTTTTGTTGAAATATATATGATTTTCTTATTTTTTAAAGAATGTCCAATACCTACTTCGACAATTTGATCCCATTGAATAAATACTCTCGGTTTATAAAAACCCTTATAACCAACACCTTTTTCACTTATAATCGCCCATATCGGTTTGATACCGATGTACAGGCAATAAAATGCATCGCTGACCAACAACATCTTAAGAGGAAACCAAAAGGTTTTCAACCTTTCAAGCAGCAGATTTTTCTGCTGATAGATATAGAAATAAAACACACTTAAAAGCAGGGTTACGGACAAAATCATATAAATCGTTCCCCAATAGGCGGATGTCTTCATCGTTTTATAATATTTCATTTTACGCCCCATTTCTTTTCAATCGAAGATTCATTTCGTAACGGCTGCGGATAATAATACTTTAACGTCTTCAATGCTTTTCTGTTCAATTTAAAGACGATCACATTATCGTCATTGGTCAATCGAAGGATATCCATTAATTCATACTCTGTGACCGTCCGATTGGAGGAGTATAAATAAGCAGTCATGATACCTAAGTTTTCATAACCGATCCCAACCTCTCCGATTTCATCCCAAGTAAACCTTTTAAGCTCTTTTGTCAGCCCGCGCACCGTTATTCCGTTATAATTGATGATAGTTGTTATCAAATATCGATTGGCGCTCAGTACAAATAATACTATGCTGGGAATAACAAATAACAATATAGGAAATACGACCAATCCATTAATAATAAATATTATCCCAAAAATAAAGCCGGAAATATATAAAAAGATCATACCCCAGTAGACATATCTGCCGAGATTTCTTATTTTGCATTGTGGATTTATAATCATTAAACCCATCCCTTTCGATTGACAAATTTCTTGTTCATAATACTCGAATTTTCTTATGTTCCCTATCTTAATGATTCATTTCGTAACGGCTGCGGATAATAATGCTTTAGTGTTTTTAATGCTTTCCTGTTAAATTTAAAGACGATCGTATTATCGTCATTGGTCAATCGAAGGATATCCATTAATTCATACTCTGTGACAGTCCGCTTGGAGCAATATAAATAGGCAGTCATAATACCTAAATTGTCATAACCTATTCCGATTTCCGTAATTTCATCCCATGCAAAGCGTTTAAGTTATTTTGTCAGCCCTCGCACCGTTATACCGTTATGATTGATGATGGTTGTTAGTAAAGAACGATTTGCGGTCGCGAAGAATAAATATATACCCGGAATAATGCACGTTAAGATAGGAAATATTATTAGCCCATTAATAATAAAAATAATTCCAAATATTATTATTGAAATAATCATTAGAATTAGACCCCAGTAGATATATCTGCCGAGATTTCTTATTTTGCATTGTGGTTCAATTTTGATCATACCCACCCCTTTACAAGCTGACTTGCATTTACTTTATACGAAAGTTTGTATTTGAATACCACGTCAATTATAAAATAAATCCGCAGTAAGCACAAGAACAAAATAACCGAACGAAGTGCCGTTCAGTCAGATCGCTGACATAGTCAGCCAAACGATAGGCGCACTGAAAAACCCGAAGGCAAGGCGCATGGACATTTAGGCGAGTGACGCATATTTAGACATATGCGAGCGAGAATAAATGTTTATGCAACACAGCAAGTAAAATCCTACCCGCATTTCAGAGGTAGGATTTTGCGGTTCGGGTTTTTCAGCAGCCTGTATTTTACTGCCCGTTCTCCAGATACTCAATGATCCGCTCCATGATCTCGGGCTTCGGCAGCGGCATCACGGAATCGATGGTGTTCGGAAGTCCCGTAAGACCGAGGTCGGCCGGATTGTTCTGCACGCCGGCAAGGCCCGTTCGGAAGCCGTGTTGCTTCCATGCGATCTGCTGGATCTCGGGGTCCTGCAGCGCGGTGATCAGGCGGTCTCCGTTTTCGGTGAGCGAGATCAAAGGATGGTTAGCCCAAACGGTGGGTTCGGGATACATCACCACGATCTGCGAGGTGATCACATCCTTGTACTGCGGGTTTTCGATGATGAATTCCACGATCTGCGATTCGTACCCCGCGATCAGCGGCTTGTCCCCCATGCCCGCGGAAATGAACTGCTTAAACAGATTGGCCGAGCCGTCCTCCAGATATCCCAGCGACTGGTAGTAGGCATACAGCTTCGGCAGCACCGTTTCGACGGCGCCCGCATCAACCACGGTTCCGCCGTTGAACATGGCGCTCAACAAAGCGAAAAACATGTTGCCCGAATTACTCTTTGTGGGGTCGGTGGAGATGACGGCGACATTGCCGTAAATCTGCGATAGTCCGATATCCGACCATTTGGTGCCGTTTTGCATCAGCTGCGTCAGCTTGGGCATATCGACCACATAATATACGCCGTTTTTCTTTTCGACGATCTTTTGCTCGATGAGCTTTTCGCATACGGGCGTCCATGTGTACAGCACGATGGGGCTGTTGAAAATGGTGGAGGTTTTAAATTTGACGCCCTTGGTCTTGAATATCTCCAGCGCAATGTTGTTACTGGGCCATACGAAGTCGAGCCCCGCGGTATCGGCCTGCACCATTTCGATGGAGCCCTGCGTTTTAAATTCAACGGTGAGGTTATATTTATCTTTTAAAAGCTTTTGCACTTCGGAATTTTTTAGAAAGTTGGATTTTTCCGATCCGATGACTCCCGTGACGGTGGCCGCGCTGTACTGTGCTTTGTCCTTATTGGTGAGATACCAATAAGTGACCGAACCGCCGATGATCAAAACAAGGATGATGATGCCGATCCATTTTTTCATGCTGTGCCCTCCTCAGTTATTGCCTTTGGCTTTCTTAAAGGCGGCGATCAGATCC
>DAITPG010000073.1:0-10543 GCA_036833715.1 Eubacteriaceae bacterium
AGCAAACAGCTCCGCGTCCGAAAGATAATAATGCAAAAGTCCCATGAAGGTGTTAAAATGCAAGGCTGTCGGCGCTTCGATGATAATCCCCGCCGCCATTTCGCGCTCCAGCGCGGTGCTTAAATGAAACGATATGGCCGAACGGATCATCAAAAGGTTCAGCCGCGCCTGCATCGGCAGCATGGGCAGCTCGGTGATCAGCCTTCGGTAAAACGGCTCAAATTCCTTCAGCCCTTCCAAAAAGGCGGCCAATATTTCGCGGGTGTCCGCGTTTTTTTTCGCCATCGCGTGTGTTTTTGCGGCGATGCCGCCGCAGGTTCGCTCGATCACCTCCGCGATCAAAGCCTCCTGCGATTCAAAATGCGCAAAAACCGTGCCGTGCGAAACACCCGCCGCCGCCGCGATATCGGCCATGCGGGTCGCGCCGAAGCCGTATTCTCCGAAAAACTCGTAGGCAGCTTTCAGCAATTTTTCTCTGGTTTCTTCTTTTTGAAGCTCGCGCTTGGTTGCCTTCAT
Source organism: Eubacteriaceae bacterium (assembly GCA_036833715.1). Classification (GTDB taxonomy): domain Bacteria; phylum Bacillota; class Clostridia; order Eubacteriales; family Anaerofustaceae; genus JBGMEA01. The sequence continues at coordinate 517 of DAITPG010000073.1, forward strand.
GCTATTTCATTGACTCCACAATCATTGACTTTATAATCATTATATAGCCGTCCGCGCCTGTTGTCAAGTTTTTATCCAAAATTTAATGTACTGTTTAAACGCAATTAAAAAATGCAGATCTATTAAGACAGAGTTGTAAGACGATCTCTCATCAAACAGCAGGATGAGGGAAGCCCATACGGTACCGATCGAATTTGGCGGGCATAGACAAAAAAGGAACCGCCTTGACCCAAAGGATTTGCGGTTCGATTGATTTAAATGACTGATCCGATATCTTATCCATAACGAGCTCGGATGATCAAAAATCTTCGGACGAAAGCCGCCCTACTTCTTTTTGCACGCGGTATTGGCAGAAATCATCAGCAGCGCAATGCCGCCGAAAAGAAGGCCTGCAAACAGCCCCGGCCCCAGGATCCCTTCGCTGAGCAGCACGATGCCGACGCTTACATAAAGCAGAAACGTGCCCATCGTTCGGCACAGCTTTTTTTCGTCAAACTTTGCCTTTTCTTCTTCGCTTGCCGTATTATAGCCCGCGATCAGCCACGCGCCGTGTCCGCTCAGCAGCAAAAGAGCGGCCGCAAAAAAGATCCCTGCGATGATCCATATCATGATGTCGTCTCCTTAGGTAAAAGTACCGGCCGCTGTTTGAGCGGATACGAGATGGGAAGCAATCAATCGATCCGACGGAGCTGACCCGCAATACAAAACAACGGTTCGCAACGGCAAACGCGACGAATGCAGACTGCGGTCTTCGTTTTAATGAGCTGTTCACGATGCAGTTAAAACTCTGTGAAGGAATACCGTTCGGGCAGAGGAAAGTCCAGCGTATACACCAGCGTGCCGTCCGGCTGCTCTTCGCAGGTGAATTTCGGCAGCTCTCCGCCGTACCAAGAAGCCATCAGCGCTTCGATGCTGTCGGTTTCCCATTCGGGCTGAAACGTCCGGTCTAACTTAAACTTGCGCGAGCAGGTATTAAAAATCTCCCGCACCACCTCATAATTCTTCATTTCCTGTTCTCCGTTACAATCTTATTAACCTTATTGTAGCACCCGTGCGGGTAAACATCAACGGTTTTTTAAGCCGTGGCTTGGCGTGGACAATAGCTTTGATTAAAATAGTATTATAGTAGCCATATTACATTGACAGTCGTAGTAATATGATATATAGTATAGCCAAGAGGTGAACCATGGAACAAAATAAACTCTCCTCCGATCTGCTCCGGGGGCATACCGATACCATGATCTTAAAGCTGTTGGCCGACGGCGACAAATACGGCTACCAAATCGCAAAGACGATCACCGCGCAGTCCGGCGGCGAATACGAGCTGAAGGAAACCACCATGTATTCCAGCTTAAAAAAGCTTGAAAGCGAAGGCGGCATCACCTCCTACTGGGGGGATGAAACGCAGGGCGGCCGCAGAAAATATTACAAGATCACCGAAAAGGGCAGACAAATCTATATCGAAAACAAAAATAACTGGCAATACGCAAAAGGTCTGCTGGACCGGTTGCTGTAGAAAGGCGGCAAATAATGAACGAAAAAATCAAAACCTACCTCGACGGCCTGTTTACGGCGTACGAAGACGAGCAGCCGTTAAAGGAATTAAAGGAAGAGCTTTTGGGCGATCTCTCCGAGAAAATCGACGACCTGAAGGCGCAGGGGCTGGATGACGAAACCGCCTTCGCGCGCGCGGTTGATTCCGTCGGCGATGTGTCGGAGCTCATCGAAACCATCTCGCTGAACACAAGAGAGCTCAAGCGCAAAGTGATGACCAATTTTTCGGCAAGCGACTTAAAAAATTCCGACTTTAAAGGAGTCACTGTACATGACGGAAAATTTAAAAGCAGCGATTTAAGCGGTTCCGATTTCAGCGATGCCGATTTGAGCGGAAGCAGTTTCAAATACAGCGATCTGCACAACACCAAATACAACGGCGCAAATTTAAAAGACGCGCAGATGGTTTCGGCCGACCTGCGCGGGTCGAGCTTTGACGGCAGCTTGCTGGATGGCGCCGATCTGAGCTGTTCGGACTTGCGGGATACCCGATTCATCGGCGCAAAGCTGATCAAAACCAAGCTGTCAAAGGCTTCGCTGACCAACGCAGTCTTTGAAAACTGCGTATTTGACGGCACGGATTTTTCCGCAGCCGACATAAGAAAAGTGCGCTTTGACGGACAGACCTTGACGGATTCCGTATTTGACATGGCCAAAATGAGCGCGGCCTCGTTTAAAGGCTGCAAACTGCGCAATGTTTCCTTCCGCTGGAGCGATGCCAGAAAAGCCGACTTTGAAGGGGCAAGCATGGATAAGCTCACCTACGCGCTTCTTAAAAGCGCAAAGGCCGATCTCAGCAAAGTAACCTTGATATAAACGCAAGAATCACATGCACCCCCGCGCAAGAACGACAGAATATTCTGCCGCGGAGGTGTATTCAATTGATCCAAAACAGAACAAAACGCTGCGGCTGACGGATGACCGGAGCATGATTTGCAAAAAATAAAGTGAAAAGTATATTGACAGATCCGCTATTAAGTGTTACTATATAGCTGTACTAAGTGATACTGATTATCAGTAACGCATAATAGCAAGGAGTGGCGATCATTGGAAAATTTAACGGAAATGCTCAAAGGCGTGCTCGAGGGCTGCGTCCTAGAAATTATCAACGGCGGAGAAACCTACGGATACGAGATCACTCGGCGGCTCACCGCCCTCGGCTTTACGGATGTGGTGGAGGGAACGGTCTACACCATTTTGGTGAGGTTGGAGAAAAACAGGCTGGTGGATATCCAAAAGAAACCCTCCGACATGGGGCCGCCGCGCAAATTTTTTACGCTCAACGACCAAGGCCGCGCGGAGCTGCGGAAGTTTTGGGAACGATGGAATTTCGTTTCCTCAAAAATGAATGAACTGAAGGAGAAAAAACATGAACTTCTGGGATAAGATCACGGGCGGCGACATGAAAAAAGAATTGAAAGCCTTTGAATCGCGCGCCAAAAGGCTGCCTGCCGATTACCAGACGGCATGGGAAGAGATCAAAGCCAGGCTTTGGCCCCATTCCGATTTCACGGGACGCAATATAATGCCCATTCTGGACGGCGTGCTCGGCTTGCTCGAAGAAACGGCGGCGGACGGTCAAAGTGCTTCAGCGGTTTTGGGCGATGACATCTCCGCCTTCTGCGAAGCGCTGTCGGGCGAAGAAGGGGCGCGCACGTTCCGCGACAGATGGCGCGCGCAGCTCAATGAAAGCGTCAACAGAAAATTCGGCAAATGAGAGGAACCTATGAAGATAAAGCAAATCATGGAAGGCAAAAAAGAATGGCGGGCGCACATGGCTCGGGTAAAAGTGCTCCCGCAGGAATATCAGTTTGTGTATAAGGAAATGCAGAAATATTTGTTCAAGGTCGGCCCGATCGAGCTCAACGAAGGCACCGGTCTTCTCTCCGGGATCGTCGATCTGTTTGAGGAGGGAGCGGCCGCGGGGAAAAACGTGCTGGAGGTAACGGGAACCGATGTGGCAGCGTTTTGCGACGGTTTGGTCGAAGGCTCCAAAACCTATGCCGACCTCTATCGGGAATCCGTGGACCGCGAGGTCGGCAAGGCTCTTAAAAAATACACGGACAAAATAAAATAAGAAGGTTTTTATGGAAAACGCAATTGTAATCAAAGGGTTAACAAAATCCTATAAGCAGCTGAATGTTTTAAAGGGTGTGGATCTGGCGGTGGAAAAAGGCCGCATCTTTGCCCTGCTCGGCTCCAACGGCGCGGGCAAAACAACGCTGGTAAAGATCCTCACCACGCTGCTGAAAGCGGACGGAGGCCATGCGGCAGTCAACGGTTTGGATGTTGCAGCCAAAGCCGCCGAAGTGCGCCGCTCGATCAGCCTTACGGGGCAGTTCGCCGCCGTGGATGAAATTTTAACGGCTCGCGAAAATCTTGTGATGATCGCCAAACTGCGGCATCTCCCGAATCCAAGCCGAATCGCGGATGATCTGCTGAGACGCTTCGGATTGACCGAAGCCGCCGACCGCAGGGTCGCAACCTATTCGGGCGGCATGCGCCGAAGGCTCGATATCGCCATGAGCCTGGTCGGCTCTCCCCGTATCTTGTTTTTGGACGAACCGACGACCGGGCTCGACCCCGAAGCGCGCATCGAGGTATGGAAAACCGTCAAGGAACTGGCCGATAACGGCACGACGGTATTTCTGACCACCCAGCAGCTGGAGGAAGCCGAGCAGCTGGCCGACCGCATCGCCATTCTGCACGAAGGAAAAATCATCGCCAACGGCACGCTTGCGCAGCTTAAGCAGCTGTTTCCGCCCGCAAAAGTGGAATACATCGAAAAACAGCCGACGCTGGAAGACATCTTCCTATCGATCATCGGCAAAAAGGAGGAATAGATATGGATACGGCCAAAAAAAACTTTTTCAGCGACATGAGCGTGATGTTCGGCCGCTCCATGCGCCACATTCTGCGCAGCATGGATACGATCATTACCGTCACCGTAATGCCGATTGCCATGATGCTGCTGTTTGTCTATGTTTTCGGCGGAGCGATCAATGCCGGCACCGACAATTACGTCAACTACCTTTTGCCCGGCATCCTCATCATGGCCATCGCAAACGGCATCGCCTACACGGCCTACCGGTTGTTTATGGATATGCAGCGTGGCATTTTCGAACGCTTCAACACCCTGCCCGTCGCGCGGTCGGCTGCATTATGGGGGCATGTGCTTACCTCGGTGGTCTCCAATGCGATCTCGGTTGCCGTGATCATCGGGGCCTCGCTGCTGATGGGCTTCCGCTCGCAGGCGGGAATCCTTGCCTGGCTGGCCGTTGCCGCCATCCTTGCGCTGTTTACGCTGGCGCTTACCTGGATCGCCGTCATCGCGGGTCTTTCAGCGAAAACCGTGGACGGAGCGGCAGCGTTCTCGTACCCGCTTATCTTTCTCCCGTTCATCAGCTCAGCGTTTGTGCCCACCGGCACCATGCCTGCGGCCGTTCGCGCGTTTGCCGAAAACCAGCCGGTCACTTCCATCGTGAATGCCATCCGCGCGCTGCTTGCGGATCAGCCCGTCGGAAATGAAATTTGGGTGGCGCTGGCTTGGTGCGCGGGGATACTGATTGTTGCCTACTTTTTCGCCATGCGCGCCTATAAGCGCAAAGCAGGCTGATAAATGGCTGTAAGCTTCCGCTGGATTTAAAGTAATACAAAACCCAATAATAAAGAGCTTCGTTCTTGCGAAGCTTTTTTCATTTTTATTCAATGCGGATTCCGATTAAAGGTCAGTTCGGATCATAACGTCGGTTTGACATTGCCATTTACAGGCGGTGCGGGCGACAAATTGAAGCTGCGGCTTTCTTTAACCCTGTCACAGGCTTGAGTATAAAATTCGGGTCGGTGCTACCCTTGCGCTGAAAGTACGACGGTTGGAGATGGTCAACTCTTCGCCGCAAAAAAAAGAAAATAAACGGATCGATGCAAAACACCTTTGAAAGCGGCGTGAATATGATATAATATCCTCACCGTAAACGTTTACTATAAGGGAGATGCTTATGAAAATCACGCCGCCGCCGTATCTGTTTCATTACACCACCGTCGAAACGCTGGCCATGATCCTCAAGGAGAGGACCATCCGCTTCAGCCCGCTCACCGTGCTGGACGACCGGCAGGAGGAGAAGGTCAAGGACGACCAAAAATACGGCAAGTACGTATTCGTAAGCGCGTGGACGGAGGAAGACCGCGAAAGCATCCCGATGTGGAATCTGCATTCCAATCTCTCGCGGGGCGTTCGCATCAAAATGCGCGCCTACCCCTTTATGGAATATCCGTTCACCAAGGAGGCGGTCAATGCCGTGCTGCCCAACAACACGCTGGATTTCGTCGACTTTCCGCAGTCCATCATCGTGCCCGTTTCCGAGCTGTACCGGGACGACTACGTGCTGCACCCGCGCACCAAAAACCGCTTGCTGCACAAGGTTTTCTATACCGACGACATCAACAAGCTGGAGCCGCAGATTGCCGAAACCACCGAGGAAGGCATTTTCTATCACCTTTCGCGGCTGGGTCGCACCAAAAACATGCACTGGAGCTTTCAAAAGGAATGGCGCTATATTCTGTACTTTTACATAAACAACCTGCATCAAAACGGCTCGGATGAGGGCCTGCCGTTTGACTACTATTATTTAAAGATGAACGACGCCGCCTTCTGCGGCATGGAGCTTACGCTCAGCCCCAAGATTTCGGACGGCAACCGTGTTTTGGTCGATCTGCTTCGGGATGCGTATAATCCCGGCATGGAGATAAGAGAAAGCGCTCTGCTGAATATGCTGCGGTAAGACGGAGCACTAAAAAACGGATGAATCCGCCAGCGGCACATCAACGAAAGGATAGCCCATAAAAGGGCATATATTTTTTGATAACCTTTCCAAACGTTTGCAGGTTCCCCCATCCTTGCCCGCGCTCCCGATGTATGGTATAATGATACAAAATTTGAACGTTACGCCATAGGCAAGGAGAAATCAATGCGACTGATCATACAGGATATAAACAAGAAATTTGATAAAAAAGAGGTGCTGCGCTGCGCGTCCTTTATGTTTGAGGAAGGCAAGATTTACGGCCTGCTGGGCAGAAACGGCGCAGGAAAAACCACGCTGTTCAACTGCATCAACGAGGATATCCCCATCGACGCGGGCGTCATTGAAATCGAAGAAAATGAAAAACGCCGCCCCGCTGCGGCGGAGGACATCGGCTATGTGCTCTCAACGCCCACTGTGCCGGAGTTTTTAACGGGCAGGGAATTTCTCAAATTCTTTATCGAAATCAATCTTCCGAAGATCCAAAATCCGCGCGGCATTGATGAATATTTTGATTTTATGCGCATCGATGCGGACGACCGGGACAAGCTTTTGAAGGATTATTCCCACGGGATGAAAAACAAAATGCAGATGCTCGTCAATTTTATCGCCGAACCCGGAATTTTTCTGCTGGATGAACCGCTCACCTCGTTTGACGTGGTGGTGGCCGATGAAATGAAGCAGATGCTCCGGCAGATCAAGCATAAGCATATTATCATTTTTTCGACGCACATTATGGAGCTTGCGCTCGATCTGTGCGACGAGATCGTCATTTTAAACGACGGCGTCTTGGCGCAGATCGACAAAGCCGATCTTAACGATGAGGCCTTCAAAGATAAGATCATCGCCGCGCTGCGGGGTGACGACCATGCTTAAAACCTTCTGGGTATCCTTCCGTCTGCGCGCCGCCTACAAAACCAACGGGATAATCTTTGTACTTAAATCGCTGCCGCTCATCAAAAAGCTGCTGCCCGCCTCTCTGTACGCCAGCCCCGGCCTCAAAGCCTTTGCCAATGCCGTCGGCATTTTAATCGAGATCGGCTCGGTGTTTTTCGGCAAGGCGCTTTATCTGTTGGGCATGATCGCCGGGCCCATCTGGCTGATCGAAGCCTTTCCGAAGGAATCGTTTTTGCACATCTTCTTTTTTCTGACGCTGTGCGGCGGCTTTATGACACCCATGTATTCAATCCCACCAAGGACAAATATTATGCGCTTTTTTTGCTTCGCATGGAGGCGCGCGGCTATACGCTTTCCAATTACCTGTATTTTCTGTTAAAAATATGGGTCGGCATGCTGCCCATTTTTCTGGCGCTCGGCAGGCTGATGGATGTTTCCCTGCTCGCCTGTCTGGCTGCGCCGCTTTTTGTTTGCGCCGTTAAAGTCATCATCACCGCCGTCACGCTGGCAGGCAGCCGCAACGGGCAGAAAATACGCAGCGAAAACCTTCCCGACGCCGCTATATGGGTCGGCGCAGGCCTTTCACTGGCGGCCGCCTATCTGCCGCCCCTTATGGGCGTTACACTGCCCCAGACTGTCTTTTTGGCCGCTGCCGCGCTGATGATTGCGGCGGGCGTTTTCTGCTTTGCGTATGTATGGCGCTACCCGCATTATCTGGCGGTTTACCGCACCCTGCTTGCGTCCGATTCGTTTCTGCTCGCTCCGGTCGCCAAGCAGAAGGCCGCGGATATGTACCGCAAAAAAATCGAAACCGATCTGAGCGCCACAAGCAGACAGATTGGCTACCGTTATTTTAACGATCTGTTCATGAAGCGGCACGCAAAAATTCTTACTAAAGCGGCCAAGCGCATCACCGTCATATTGGCAGGGCTGGTGCTTGCTGCGGCTGCGGCATGCCTGTGGGATCCCGAGATCAAGGTTCAGACCAATCAAGCGATCCTTTCCTTTTTGCCCTATACCCTGCTGTTGATGTATTTCATCAACCGGGGCCGCTCCATTACCGCCGCCATGTTTATGAACTGCGACCACAGCATGCTCACCTATCGTTTTTACCGCCGCCCGAAGGCGGTCCTAAGCCTGTTTGCCGAACGGCTCAAGTACGTTGCGCTCATCAATCTCATCCCCGCCGCCGTGCTTGCGCTCGGCCTGCCGCTGCTCCTGCTGATTTCCGGCGGCACCGATCAGCCTGTCCATTACGCGGTGTTGGTGGTTTCGGTGCTTGCGATGTCGGTGTTTTTCTCGGTGCATACGCTCATTTTGTATTATTTACTGCAGCCCTACAATAAGGAGCTCGAAACCAAAAACTTTCTGTACACCCTCGCCGATGTGGTGACCTATTATATCTGCTTTTTCGCCGCGGGAAAATCCGTATCCATCTTGGTGTTCGGCATAGGCATTACCGCGTTTTGCATCGTCTATGTGGCGGTTGCCTTGTTTCTGGTTTACCGTTTTGCGCCTAAAACCTTTAAGCTGCGTATTTAAAAACAATGCGGAATCACAATTTAACGCTTGCTATCAGACGATTTGCATGAGTTGAATTTTTCCCGAAACCCTATCAAATATTTGAAGCGGGCATCGCTGCCCGCTTTTTTTTGCTTATTGAGAACAACTCCGAGATTAAATGTTAATTGATCCCCGTGATGTGATGAAAAATCGTTTCCTTTAAAAACTTGCGCCACGAAATATTGCGTGCCTCATACGTGTGCTGGCAGATGAGCGGCTCGCCGTAGGTGTCAAAGGCAGTGATGATGGCGGAATGCTGCACGCGGTCCTGACTGTTTTTGTATTGGATGATGTCGCCGACTACCACCTTGCCGGCGATCTCGGACGCGTACTTGTCGTTATTCGAAATGATGTAGGTGTCGGCCTTGATGCCGAAGCGGTGCTCGGCCGAGTTGATACGGATATACCAATACAGCGAATGCGCCACCGCCCAGCAGATGGAGCTCTGCCCGCCATTATACCACCACGGATGGCTGCGGTTATAATCGTTTTCCGCGCCGCCCGCGCGCAGACATTGCGATACAAAATTGGTGCAGTCCTCCCCCTGATAATAAACGTACGCGGGATTGGGCTCCAGGGCATATTTTAAGGCGTAATCGACAGCTGCTTGATTGTTATAACGCATGGCTTTACCTGCCCTTTTTGCTTTATAATATCAAAAAATTGCCGTTTGTTGCGTTCATAGCCCAAACATCCATATGCGTTAACGTTCATTTTATCTTCACACCCAGCGAAACCTTTCGCAGCCATTAGCACTGAATCAATGATCGAGTCTAAACATCATCGGCGGAGCGGGCATCCCACCGTTTATAAACAGTAGATCGTTCATTGCAATTCCAAAACAAGATATACTGATCTATAAATCAAAGATCGCATTAAGACCATCACCGGCAGGTGCGGAACCTTGAGCTTTATAAGGCCGAGTAAAATTCATAAATAACATCTTCACAACCTAATAAAATGCGTACCGTAATTTTACTTAGTTTTAATAGCACCCGGCGAAAACCTTTCGCAGCAATTAACGCTAAAGCAAAGTTCGGACCTTAAACATCACCGGCGGGTGCGGAGCCGCGAGCTTTATAAGGCCGAGCAAGGCCAGACGGAACGTTCCAAAGTATTTTGGTATAGATGGATACGAGCTTGTACTAGGGTTTGCAAAATCTTTCAATCAAACTTCTTTGAAACCCGGTTTACAAGTCGAGTATCCATCTGTC
>DAITPG010000074.1:0-10328 GCA_036833715.1 Eubacteriaceae bacterium
AAAATCATCGGGCCCCAGGAACCGACATAATCGATATAGGTTTTGCCGTCCGCATCTGTAAGGCAGGCACCCGTTGCGTTTTTGATAAAACGGGGTGTTTGCCCCACCGAACGGAATGCGCGTACGGGACTGTTGACCCCGCCGGGGATTACCTGATTGGCTTGTTCAAATAAAAGCTCCGATCTGTCCATCAGCCGATCCTTCCTTCATCCATAAAGCGGGCAAGCTCCATGGCAAAATAAGTAATCAGGATATCCGCACCTGCACGATAAATGCTCACTGCCGTTTCGCAGATTGCGGATTCCTCGTCCATGTAGCCTAGTTTTGCCGCGGCTTTGATCATTGAGTATTCGCCGCTGACGCTGTAAGCAGCGAGCGGGCAGACAGAATTTTCCGCCACAGTCTGAATAACATCCAGATAGGAAAGCGCAGGCTTTACCATCAGAATATCCGCGCCCTCTTCGATATCCAAATCGATTTCTTTGATCGCTTCCGATTTGTTGTGATAATCCATCTGATAGCTTTTGCGATCACCGAAAGAAGGTGCTGACCCTGCCGCTTCACGAAACGGTCCGTAAAACGAAGAAGAATACTTCACCGAGTATGACATGATGGGGATATTCAAGTATCCGTTGTCGTCCAACATGCTGCGGATAGCCGCCACTCTGCCGTCCATCATATCGGAAGGGGCAACCATATCCGCACCTGCCTTAGCGTGTGACAGCGCGGTTTGAGCTAGCAGCGGGAGAGTTTTGTCATTATCGACGATCTCACCGCATAACATGCCGCAATGCCCGTGCGAGGTGTATTCGCAAAGACATACATCGGTGATGCAATACATCTGCGGGTAGTTTGCTTTGATATAATGCAGCGCCTTCTGTACGATGCCGTTGATATCATACGCGCCGCTGCCGGCTTCGTCCTTAATTGACGGGATACCAAAGAGCATGATGCGCAGCACGCCCGCTTTTGAAAGCTGATTCATCAATTCATCCAGCCTGTCGATGCTCCATCGGTATTGCCCTGGCATGGAAGCAATTTCTTCTTTGATGTCAGTGCCTTCCTTGATAAACATCGGATAGACCAGGGAGGCTTTTGACATTCTTGTTTCCCGTACCGTTTCTCTGAGTATTGGAACGGTTCTTAATCGTCTGGGTCTTTGAATCATCTGATTATCCCCTTTATTGAAATTTTGTCGCGATATGAAGTTCTTTCATTTTTTCAATCATCGAGTCCATCGAAATTTGATCGGCGATTTTCACTTTGAAACCGTATTTTTTTGCCTCCGCCGCCGTCTGCTTGCCTATGCAAACAGCGGTAAGAGAAGAATAATCTCTGCTGCCGAACGACTGTACAAAACCGGTCACGCAAGAGGCGCTCGTAAAAGCCACATAGATTTTATCCGCATCTTCCAAAATCTGATCAAATCGTCCGAATCGGTTCTTTATATAAAGGGTATCATACACGGCGATATCGTCATAGCGAACACCGACTGCATCCAACTGCTTATTGAGCTCAATCGAGCCGATCTTCGCGCGCGGAATCAGCAGTTTTTCATTTGGAGCAATCATCTTCGCAAGCTCTGCGCCGAGCGTTTCGGCATCGTTGACGGCAGGTATTAGATCGGTTTTTAACCCTCGCTGCTTCAGCGCTTTCGCTGTTCCGTTGCCGATAGCCGCCAGTTTGATACCAAAAAGAGCACGGATATCGATATCCTCTTCGGCAAGCGCTTCAAAAAAGATCTTTACGCCCGCCGCGCTGGTGAATGCGACCCATTGATAGCCGCCGATTTCGGCTATTGCTTTTTTTAATGGCGTATTATCAGCTATCGCAGAAGTTTTGATTGATGGAATCTCCAGCACTTCCGCACCGTTTTCGCGAAGTTTTTTAGAAAGGTTCGATGCCAGTTCGGCGGGGCGCGTGACGATCACTTTGGCTCCGCCCAACGGTCTGTCCTCCGCCCAATGGAAACGGTCTGCCAATGCGCAAACTTTGCCCACGATAATGATCGCAGGCGTTCCTATGCCCGCCGCGGCTACGTCCGAAGAAAGTTTTTCGAGCGTTGACACTACACGCCGCTGCGCGTAGGTTGTGCCTTTTTCAAGTACCGCCGCAGGCATACGGCCGTCCATACCGGCTTTCATCAGATGCTCGCAGATATAATTGAGAGAGCCTACACCCATTAAAAAGATCAGCGTACCTTCTAGTTTTACCAACGATTCAAAATCGGTTTCGGGATGGTCGGCATTTTTCTTGTGTCCTGTGATGATATGTACGGAAGAACAGAAATCACGGTGAGAAACCGGAATGCCCGCATAAGCGGCAACCGCTATGGCGGATGTTACGCCGGATACGATCTCAAACGGGATTTCATTCTCCACCAGCAGCTCCAATTCTTCGCCTCCGCGTCCAAACAAAAACGGATCGCCGCCCTTTAAGCGCACCACCTTGTTTCCCTTGAGCGCTTCTTCCAACAGCACGCGATTTGTGTCATCCTGCACCATGGTATAATTGCCGGCTCTTTTTCCCGCATCGATCAGCCTGGCTTCCGGCGGTATCAAAGATAAAATGCTGTCGCCCACAAGACTGTCATAAACAACGACATCCGCATTTTGGAGCGCTTCTTTTCCTTTTAATGTAAACAGTCCCACATCGGAAGGCCCTGCGCCAACCAGCCATACTTTTCCTGTATTCATCATGCTTCCTCTTTTGCATTTAAAATTTAAGTTTTTCGGCCAGCAAATAGCCTGTCGATTCGGCTTCTGATATCTTCCCTGTAAGCGTGCCGATGATATGTCCCTGCGTCTTCTCATCGTAATTGAGGCCTTTTAAAATGATCACATTCGATTGGATACGCGCGTATGCCGCAATGGGTGAGGAGCATCCTCCGTTGAGCCCGCGCACAAAAGCGCGTTCCGCAAGCGCGCAGGCAGCGGAAGTTTCGCTGTGAATGGATGCAAGGAAAGTCATTTCCTCCCCTGCCCTTCCCTGCACCGCCAAAATACCTTGCCCGGCTGCCGGGATCATTTCTTCCGCCGTAAAAATTCGGCTGATCCTGTCTTGCAAATTCATACGGTTGAGTCCGGCGCAGGCCAGTATGGTACCGCCGTAATTGCCGCTGTCGACTTTTTGCAAACGCAGCAGAACATTGCCGCGGATGCCTTCGATTTGGATGCCTGGATAAAGGGATGACAATTGCAGGCTTCGTCTGGCACTGGAACAGCCGAAAGGTTTTGAAAGATCGATTTCCGATGCGCCCATCGGCAGCACCAGCGCGTCAAACGGATCTTCTCTTTCGGAAAAAGCGAGAATCGGCAGATCGCCGGGCGTTTCCATCGGCATGTCTTTTAAACTGTGCACGGCAATGTCGATGACACCGTCGCGCAGTCCTTTATCCAGTTCTTTTACGAATAGCCCTTTACCACCGACTTTATCCAGATTGGTATCAAGGATCATATCTCCGGTCGTTTTCATGGTAATGAGTTCGAATTCAATGTCGGGATGCATCCGTTTGATTTTATCGAGCACCCATTGGGTCTGTGTCACTGCAAGCTTGCTTTCGCGGCTTCCGACTCTGATCTTTCTCATGCTTCGTTTTCCTTTTCCTTGACGCATCTGCGAAGTTGATCCGCTGTACGCTTTGTTTTTGCGTGATCATTCCCGTTTCCGCAAATTCCAATGATGCCGCCATCGTATTCAATGATTCCCGGGAAATAAAAATCACATTCTTCTTTGCAATCCGCTATGCTGTGCAAGATCGACCGTTTGCTGCATTCCATAAAAATGCTGTGATTGACTTCCCTGTCATCGGTAGCGGCTATTGCCATATACACGCCGTTCAGATCGTCAGGCTCGAATTTCTTTCGCAAAATAATCAATTTATGTTCAAAATGGTAACTTTCAATGAGCGGACTGAGCTTGTCTGCTATAACCGTGATTTCGCATCCAAACAGCAAAAGAGTTTCAATGCGGCGCAGCGCGATTTTCCCGGCTCCGATAACCGCAATTTTTTTTCCGGTCAATTCCATAAACACCGGAAATCTCAGAGCGGCTTGCTGCTTTACATTCATGGAAAGGTCGTATTGATCGCTGAAGAAGGCCATCGCTTCTTCCAACGATATTCCCTCCTCTTCGGTTGGCCTGCCGATCACGATCAGCGCAGCACCCGTTTTTTTTGCGGCATGATATTTGTCGGGAAATCCCCCGCTGTCGCCGGAATCTTTGGTTACTATAAACTTTGCGCCCACCTGCTTTGACATTGCGATATTCATCTCTTCAGAAAAAGGGCCTTGCATACAAATGATGTTTTTTGCCTTGATCCCTAAAGCAAGGCACTTTTCAATGCCGTCAGTCATGGGTAATATGCGCGGAAACAATCGATCGGAATATCCGCTGACAGTGGTAAAAATTTCTATATTTTTACTGCCAGTTGTCAAAAGGATGTTGCCTTCGGTACAGTTTAAATAGTCCGCAGCGGCTTCATAGCTTGGTACATATACACAATCGTCATGAGTATTGCTGCTTCTTACAATTCTGAAATAGGCAAGTTTCGTTTTTTTGCAGGCTTCGCTTATGTTTATGCTTACTTCCCTGGCATAGGGATGGGTCGCATCAATGACGTATTCAAAAGACGAATCCTTCATCAGATCGATCATCTGCCCTAAATTGAGTCTTTTCGGTATCACATGCACAAATTCATTTTTCAAAATCAGCTGCTCTCCGTATTCGGTCGCCACACAGGCAGTAATTGAGATGGCATGATTCGAGAAAAAATCGATCAGCATGCGTCCTTCGGAAGTGCCCGCAAATATCAATATTTTACTCATCTTATTTCCTTAAAAAGATTTAGATGCTTTTATAGCCGCGCGGCGTAATCATTTTATTTCCGAGGATCTTTGTTTGAGAATTGCCGATGAAAACCGTCGTAAACATATCCACCTGCTTATCTCTCAGTTCCCGTAAAGTCATCACTTCGGAGCATTCACCTTCGCGTCCGATGTTCTGAACAATTCCGGCAGCGTTGTCGTTTTGGCGGTATAGCATAATGATATCGCAGGCTTTTTGCAGATAGTCATGACGCTTGATGCTGGAGGGGTTATACAGGCATATCGAAAAATCGCCCTCCGCCGCGCAGGCAAGTCGTTTTTCAATGAGTTCCCAAGGAGTGAGAAGATCGCTCAGGCTGATGACCGCAAAATCATGTGTGAGCGGCGCGCCCAATACGGCGCCTCCGCTGCAGGCAGCTGTTATGCCTGGTATGATTTCGATCTCAACGGGTGGATACTGCTGTGCGACCTCATAAACCAGAGAAGCCATTCCATAAACACCTGAATCTCCGCTGCATACCATCGATACCGTTTGTCCCTTTAAAGCCTCTTCGACTGCGAGCCTGCATCGGTCGGATTCTTTTTTCATCGGCGTGGAAAGCAGCCTCTTATTCGGATACATGTCTTTTATTAAATCGATGTACACGCTGTAACCGCATAACACATCGCTTTCGTTCATCGCATCGATGGCTCTTTGTGTCATTTGACTTATTTCGCCGGGACCCAGCCCGACCACATAGATCTTCATTATTTACCTTCTTATGTCTTATTTATTGGATACAGCCCGTTCGATGCTGTTGATACATTCTTCCCACAAATGACGGTCGATATCTTCCTTTAATCCAAACATGATCTTTTCAACCACCTTGAATGCCGCTTTATTGACGGTTTCGCAAAGGGAATCCTGTTCATCCTCTTTGATCTCCAAAGATTGGATTTTATCCTTTATGCGGTTTTCAATGCTCTCGGCTGCCGTTTCACTGATTTGATTGATTTTGGGAAGCAAACTTCTGAAATGATACCAGTTCTCAAAATCATTGATTGACGCGCATAAAATCTGTTTGGCTTCGCGCACGGCGCCATTAGCGGCCTCGTCGGTCAGTGAAGCTCCGAAATCATCGATATCGTACAGTTCAGCGCCGGAAAGCTCCGCAATCATGGGATCGATGTCCCTTGGCACCGCCATGTCAATAAATATCTTTTTGCCGGTATTGACGACTTTTGCAATATCCTCGCAATGCAGCGTGTAATGAGGGCTGGTGGTTGCGCTGATGATCACATCCGCATCTTCGATAAATCGGTTTCGATCATCATAATGGATCACATTGCATCCGAAAGGGATCACCGCTTCACCATTTTTATACTGCCTTAATGTCATAGTGACAACGCAGCCTTCCTCGACCAGCGTTTTGGCTGCAAGCCTTCCCATTTCGCCGTTTCCGATCACCAGACATCGCAATCCGCTCAGATGACCGAATTTTTCTTTAAGAAGCTCTGCCGTCGATACCGCCACCGAGCGGTTTACGGAAGTGATCCTTACCTGCGTTTTAACTTTTTTGGCGGCGGTGATCGCACTACGAAATAAAGTTTCCAATACCGGGTCGGATGTTTTATTTTCACGGGCAAATCGGATCGAATCCTTCACCTGCGTGATGATCTGTTCTTCGCCGAAAACTTTGGAGCGCAAGCCGCAAGCCAGTTCAAATAAGTGATTAAGGGCTTCGGTTCCCTGACGGGTTGTAAACAAGGATTCAAATGGGGCTTTTTGTATTCCTTTGATTTCACATAGGATCTCAAACGGTGTCAGGGGGCAGATGCCTTCATAACTAAGCCATATTTCGGTCCTGTTACAGGTATTGATGACGACACAGCCGTTCACATATTCATAAGCCGAAACGGAGAGCATCAATTCGGTCTGCGCGGATTTTGTGAGAGCAAACAATTCTCTGTATTCAATGGATGCTTTATTATGGTCGATGCCCGACATGATGATATTCAAAAACGTACCCTCCAATCGGCGGCAGCCAAAGCCGTCGTAACGCCGTCATATGCTTGTTTAACCGATAAAAGCTTGCCGTTTCCGCTTGCAACAACCGCTGCGCGCTCGCAAACGTTATCCACGCCCGTAATGCCCGCAACAAAGTCGGATGATGAAAACACTCCCTTTACGCTCGCAAGTTCTTCTGCGCTGAAGGTGATCAGTCGAAGATCATATCGTTCAGCGAATTCGATCAAGCCGGCTTCGTTTTTTTTTAGATCTATGGATGCTGTATTTTTTATAGCCCACATCGAAATCTTGTTTTGCTTTATTGTTTCTAAAGCCGCAGTCTCAATCTTTTCATAAGCGCACCCTTTTCGACAGCCGATGCCCAGTGATATGATCCTTGGCACAAGATTGATCGTATGCGAAAACGGTTTTTTATGTTCATCCAGTGAAATGCATATCCCCCATTCACCGTCTGACTTAAAACAGATGCCTTCGGGCAGCTCTCCTTCAATGGGATAGTCCGAAACCAAACCAACCGTTTTGCCGTCCAGTAAAGCGGAAGTTATATGCTTGATCTCACCGATTCCAACGATGGCTATATCGTGCTGCGCGGCCCACGCATCCACTGAAAATTTTCCGTTGATATCCGAAGCCGATGTAATGACAGGCACGGCGACCAAATATTCAGACAGCATCAAAGCGATTTTATTTGCGCCCCCAATATGTCCCGAAAGTAGCGGGATTACAAACTGCGCACGGTCGTCGATCACGAGTACCGCAGGATCTGTTGCTTTGCTTCGGATATGCGGCGCTATGGCTCTCGCTGCAATCCCGGCTGCTCCGATAAAGATCAGGCAGTCGTCACAGAAATGCTCCTTTGCCCAGTCAGCGATACGTTGGTCAAGGATCAAATCAGACGTATCCGCATATTTTTGCTGTGCGTAAGTCAGGCATCCATATCCCTTTTCAATCAAATAATTGCAGATATTTGCGCCCAAGAGGGCGCCGTTTTTACTGAAAGAAATGATCGAGAATTTCATTGCCTATTTCGATGCCGTTCTGAATTCATGCGTAAACGCGGGGTCATACAGCTTGGAACGTTCATATTCACTGCCGAGGAATCCGCCAACCATGATCAGCGCGGTTTTGGTGATATTATTTTCTTTCGCAGTTTTTGCCAGTTCGCCGACTGTCGTTAAGAATTTTTTTTCTTCGGGCCAGCTTGCTTTGTAAACAATAGCCGCGGGTGTATCGGCCGTGTATCCTCCCGCGATCAATTTAGCGGACAATTCATCCAACATACCGGTACTCAGGAAAATCACCATGCTGGCCTGGTGAGCAGCCAAAAGAGAGATCTCTTCTTTTTCGGGTACTGGCGTGCGTCCGGCCATACGGGTAATGATCACAGTCTGAGACACGTTCGGCAGTGTATATTCCGCTTTCATTGCGGCCGCGGCTCCAAAAAAGGAGCTGACCCCCGGACATACGTCATACTCTATTTTTTGTTCATCGAGAATGTCCATTTGTTCGCGGATGGCGCCGTAAATACTCGGATCTCCCGTATGCAGACGGACTGTGGTTTTGCCTTCCCT
The DNA here is from genome assembly GCA_036833715.1 of Eubacteriaceae bacterium. GTDB lineage: Bacteria > Bacillota > Clostridia > Eubacteriales > Anaerofustaceae > JBGMEA01. Next base: position 8,406 of record DAITPG010000074.1, read on the forward strand.
TTCTGCTGCTGTCATGACTTCAATGACTTCTTCCAGCGTCATGTTGGCGCTGTCATAAATAAAACATCCCTCTTTTGCATGATCAAGCAGCGCAGGGTTCACCAATGAGCCGGCATAAACGATCACATCCGCTTCCGATAAAAGCCGTTGTCCCCGTACGGTGATCAAATCAGGTGCTCCGCTGCCCGCTCCGACAAAATGTATCATATATTTCCTCCGAATTTTTATTTTTTTACGACAAGGATCGAAAAGTAGCCGGCATCGTCATCCGTATTTTCCAAGTTATAGTAAATTTTTTCATTGGGCATACCGCAATTTTGCACCATCTGCGTTTTACTGAGAAGATTCTTTTTTTTCAGGATCGCTTTTACATTTAAAAACGAACGTCCGGTCTTCATCAATACCTTGGTGCCTTCAAGATTCAGGTTGGGTTCCATGGTCGCGTAAGAACCCGGAATAATATGCAAAGGTTGAGAAGCTTCCGTAAGCGAGTCACTCAGCGCTGCCGCAACAGCGCAAAAGGATGGAACGCCGGAAATGATCACCGGATCATAGCCTTTTTCTTTAACGATCTTATGTACATAAATATAGGTGGAATAGATCGTAGGATCTCCGAGCGTCAAAAATGCAACGTCCTCTCCGTTGTCTAAATGTCCGATGATGATTTCCGCAGCTTTTTCATGGCATTCTCTTAAATGCTTTCGGTCTCTGGTCATAGGCATGTGCAATTCGATAATGGTTTTCTCATCGATATCGGGCACCGCAGCTCTTGTGATATTTAACGCAATGCGTTCTCCTTCTCCCGATCTGGGAATGGCAATGATGTCGCATTGTTTGATAGTCTTTATCGCTTTGATCGTGATCAGCTCCGCGTCACCCGGCCCGATCCCGATACCATATAATATACCGCTCATTATTTATCCTCCGACTGAATTTTTCTTAACAATTCGGATGCTCCGCCCGTTTGGGCAAGGATCCCGTACCGGTTGGTAAACATGATTGCTTCAATCTGCATGTTTCCGTACGTACGCTGCTTTAAGTGATAGTCGATCTTATCTATGATCATCCGCATCACCGTTTCTTTCATGCCATGGTTAATCAATATCCGTATGGCCTCATCTGCGGTAACGCAGTCCATAATCTCTTTTAAAATGTTGATATCCGCACCGGCAAGTGCCGCATGTGCTGTCAGTATTTCCATTCGCCCGTCCGCATATCGCGAATGCGTATTCATGATCCCAGCGGCAAGTTTGATAAATTTACCCGCATGCCCGATCATCAGCATTCCTTTGATGCCGATACTAATCCCGTAATCGATCACATCTCCGATAAAATTACTGCATTGAATCGCGTTGTCGATGCTGATATTCATTTGCATTTTGGAAAATTCGGTTCCGTAATTTCCCGGGGAAACCAACAAGTATTCATATCCCGAAGCTTTTAGCATATTCATTTCGACTTTGATGGAATCGATCAGCGCTTTTTCACTCATCGGTTCCACAATGCCGCTGGTGCCAAGCACCGATATCCCGTCCACAATGCCCAAACGGGGATTGTAGGTTCTTTTGGCAATTTCGATCCCTTCAGGAATTGAAATTGTTACGGTAAACCCGCCTTCGTAATCAAACTCTTCCGAGGCATTTCTTACCTGCGTTGCGATCATCAATCGGGGTATCGGGTTGATCGCCGCCTGCCCCACTTCACAGGCCAGTCCGGGTTTCGTTACCCTTCCGACTCCTGTTCCGCCTTCAATTAATATGTCTCGTTTGTTCGGTTGCTTTTCGACTTTCGCAAAGACCAAAATCTTGTCTGTCACATCCGGGTCATCGCCACTGTCTTTTTGGACCGCGCAGCTGACCGTCTCAAAATCGACATTAATTTCGATAACCGACAGTGTCAATTCGATCCCTTTTGGCGTCATAA
>DAITPG010000075.1:0-10317 GCA_036833715.1 Eubacteriaceae bacterium
CAAATCTTTCGGGATTTTAATTCGCTTTACTTATTTCAATTTCTGTTTTCGTTAAGCAGATAGAAAAGAACAAACCCGTAGTTCGTTAAAAACTATGGGTTTGTCAGTAGCCTGAAAGTCCGGACTCTGTCCGGACTTTATTTTTATGGTTTAAAATTGTAATAACATAATTCTCGACATCCTTTTTAGGCCTGTTTTTTATTTTCTCGGTATAACACACAGACGCCCCAGCCAATAATTCCCAAAATGATCAATACGGATACCAGTACATTGGTTTCTAGCAGATAGCCCATTGGCCCGTTTCTCCATTCCGACGGATAGGAATAAACACCTCCGGAACGACTGAGTAGGCGCATAAATTTTAAACAAAACAATTCAAACGCGAGAAGAAGGCTTCCGGATAATATGGCGGCAGCGCCGAACGCTTTTTTATTCATAACAATCCCCTATCAATTTTTTATAAATACATCCTATGATATAATAAGTAAAAATTCAATATATAAATTTTAAATTCAACAAATTTGTATGACAGCGTATAAATTTGCGGGATCGATTTTGTACGATTTTGTACATTCGTAGATCTACATGCTAAGACGCAATAAGCAATTCTTTATCAAAACCTTCAAATAAAATGTTCACTCCATGAAAGCGAGAACCAACTATGTTCAGAGAAATGAGAAGAAGCAAGCAGTTATTGTCAGCGGAAAACACTGAAGCGGTGATGCGCCGATGCACCAATGGCATATTGGCCTGCATGGGTGACGAGGGCTATCCCTACGCCGTGCCGCTGAGCTATGTTTATCATAACGGGAAGATTTATTTTCACACGGCGAAAGAAGGACATAAGATCGACGCGATCATAAGCAATCCGAAAGTGTCGTTTACGGTCGTCGATGAGGATAAGATCATAAGCGAGGAATACACCACGTATTTCCGCAGCGTAATTGTTTTCGGAAAGGCGAGGATCACGGAGAACGGCGAACACCTCGAGGCCTTTGCGGCGCTCATCGAGAAATACTCGGCAGATCAGCCCATAGAGGACAAGCATAAAAAAGCAAGCGAATGCGCGCAGGCTTACATCGTGGCCATCGACATCGAGCACATGACCGGCAAGGAAGCCATTGAGTTTCGTCAGAGCAAAAAAACAGGATTAACGGAAAGCAGCATGAACGGTAAAACCTACGAATATGAAACCATCATCCAAAAAGTCCCCGATATCGACGGCGCGTTTGTGGCGTTTCCGTTTGACATAAAGACGGAATTCGGCAAGGGACGCGTCAAAGTTCGCGCTGCGTTTGACGGAGAGCCGTATGACGGCAACATCGTAAACATGGGCGTGAAGAATGCGGACGGCTCGGTATGCTATGTAATCGGCCTTCGCAAGGATATCCGCTCCAAGATTGGCAAACAGCCGGGGGATACGGTAAGGGTGAGGATTCGGCAGAAGGAAGAAGATAAAAATAAGAAGCCTGCCATGAAAGATGACAACTGCGAGCTGACCTGACCGAAAGGCGTAAAGGAATAGAAAACAGCATTGATCGACGGCTATACGATCAAATATTACGCGGACGGGAAAGCATGTGGTCAAAGGGTAAAATGACCGACGGTAAACCGGACGGCTATTGGGAATCGTACCGAAAGGACGGAACGCGCAAGCGCTCGGGCCATTTTGACATGGGCGAGCCCGTGGGAGAATGGGTCACCTATGACAGCAAGGGAAGCAATTATAAAACCACTGTTGTGGATAAGGAATAGGGTGGATTAGACTATCATATACTGGCTCAATGTGATGGTGAAAGCCTTCTGCGATTATTGTTAACATTTGGAATGATATTCTTTGAGCAGCCGCTGAAATTCTTCTTCTAAATGAAGAAATTCGTATTGTGAAGAATGTTCGATTTCGGAAAGCAATGCGGGCAATATTTGTAGTTTATGGCCTTCGGGAATCGATTGGACAGTTAAAAATGCTGATACAAAAACGTTTTTTTGCTGTCCCATTGAATCTGTGATGAAGATAGTAATGATCTAATATTCGCTATACATTTTTCAACATCTTTTTTTGCGACGGCATTTTGAAGCGGAGCAATAAAAGAACAATAATCCCATAATTCAAACAATTCCGCTGAATTTTTTGAAATCATTGACAATTGATCGGCATTTTCGGCGTTATTTTTTTTGGTTTCGATTTCTGCCAGAGATATCAGTGTCATTTGTACTTCGTTAACTCCCGCAAGAAGTTTACGTTCCAATACTTCAGAAGCTTCGTCTAATCGGTTTTTTTGGACGTAAAGATTAGCTTGAAGCTGATTTTTATCCCAAGCTGTTCTTTCAGGTAATAAATCAAGCATTTCCTGCGCTTTATCAAATTCTTTTCTGCCGAGATAATCTGAAACCAACAGGAAGACAGCCCCGTTTCGAATCCTCTCATCGCCGCTTTTCGCGGCACGATCATATAGCGCTATGATTTGTTCTTTATAAAATTCTTTATCTGTATAATCCGATCCGAGCATCAGCAAAGCGCCGTTCAGAATCAGAGCGATCGAATGAATCAGCGCGTAGCAATTAGGATATTCATGCAGTTTATCAAAAGCCATATCAAATCCGCATTTAAAACCGTCTTTTTCGATTATTTTTGTAATTTCATGGCAAAAACTATAGATTTCCTGTTCGGATAGCTCTTCATGAAAACAAAGCAATGTATTTAGATCAACTTTCAGTAGTCTGGCCAGCGAAGAAATCAGACAAATGTCGGGATAAGATACTCCTTTTTCCCACTTATTAACAGCAGGAGCAGACACTCCGAGATATTCCGCCACTTGCTCCTGTGTCATTCCAAGTTGCTTTCTTTTTTCACGAATAACAATATTGATTGGCATTTCGTATCTCCTAATTGTGATGAATTATTTTTATTATATAAATTTTATCAAATGATCTGAAGTTGCGCAATTGAGCATTTATTAAATACTAATACAAAAAATTAACCATAAGTTATTTTTGCTAGTAATACTTAATTAAGCAATGTAAAACGATCAAAGATGCTATTAAAAGGATTTTAATTATTTAAATTTTATGTCAATACTACATAAAACAGATAGGAGCTGTTCATGCACTTATGTTAAAATAGACTCATTTAAAATTTCTTACAAAACGACGGAGGCACCATGCGCACCAAAGAAGAATATTACGAGCTGGTTTTGCAAAACAGAGAGCTAACGAAAGATCCCAATGTGATGAAATGCACCTGCCCCAACACGCTGTGCGACTGGCACGGCAAATGCAGAGAATGCGTGGCGCTGCACCGCCATCACGGCGACCATATCCCCGTATGCCTTCAGCCGATCATCAGCGACAAAATCAAAGCGCTGGCCGGCGCATCCGAACTGACTGCCGTTCCCAAAGAGGGTACGCCCCTCGAGTACCGTCATTATGTGCGGGAGAGGGATCAGGAACAGCGGAATGAATGAACGATCAAGCGTAGCAATGAGGCGGATATATGAACGTTGAACCGATCGGCGTGGTACATTCTCCCGTAAAGGAACAAACAGACAGCGGCTGGGGCAGCGCAGTCTGCGACATCGTGATTGCGGATAAATATGCGGAGGGGCTTAAAGGCCTTGCGGAATTTTCGCATATTCTTGTCGTTTTTTATATGGACAAGTCCACGTTTGACATAAAAGCCGATTTAATCAGAAGGCCGCAGGGCCGGGCGGACATGCCCGAAACCGGTATTTTCGCGCAGCGGGCGAAGCACCGGCCAAACCCCATCGGCCTTACGGCGGTGAAGCTCGAAGCGATAAGCGGAAATGTGTTGACGGTGCTCGGACTGGATGCCATCGACGGCACTCCCGTGCTGGACATCAAGCCTTATTTCGAGCAGTACGATAAAGTCGGGCATCCCGTCATGCATGAATGGGTGAGCCGTTTGATGGAAAACTATTTTTAATGCTACTTGCTTCGGTTTTAGACAGAAAGAGGTAAAATGGGACACTTCGGATTTTCGTACATGGGTTTGATATTTTTATTAATGCTGGCCGTGCCCAATATCCTCTGGGCCAAAAGCCTGCCGAAGGGATATTCCCAGGGCGAAGAAAAACCTGCGCTTGTCGCGCTTGAACGGGTGGGACAGGCGGCGGTGACGGCATCGGCGCTCTTGTTTTCGGATTACAATCTCAAGCCTTGGTCCGCATGGTCGCTCTGGCTGATTTTTGCGGTATTTGCCATGCTTTTATATGAGATGTGGTGGCTGCGTTATTTTAAAAGCGACAGGACCGAAGCGTCCATGTACCGACCCTTTTTTGGCATTCCCGTTGCGGGCGCCGCGCTGCCTGTGACCGGTTTTTTTCTGCTGGGCGTATACGGGAAGGTGGTATGGTTGATGATTTCGGCGGTCATCTTCGGCGTGGGACACATCGGCATTCATTGGGGGCATAAGAAAAACTTGAAAATAAAATGACCGGGTATCGACGCTCCTTCCGTATTACATGCGGACGATCCTGCAACCTCTGTGATTAATTTGATTCCGTTCCGGCGCATTGCCGGATTTTTTTTGCATTAAAAGCGTTGACAAAAAGCGCCGCTTTGCTATAGGATTTTGAAAGCATAAAGAATACAAAGCTTCGGAGGAATCAATGAAGAAAACAGCGCTGAGCTTCATACTCTGCTTTTTGTTGCTGGCTGCAGCCCCTGCCCGGACGCGCGCGGCTAACGTAGATGCGGGCGTGATCGATGCCTCGGTGCAATTCCGAATGGAGCAGGCACAGATTCAGCGGCTGTCGCTGGGCATCGTCAAGGACGGAAGCATCGTCTATCTGATGTCTTACGGAAAAGACGGCGCCAACGAAGATATTTATCCCATTGCTTCCGTCAGCAAAACCTTTACCGCATTTGCCGCACGGCAGCTGATCGATGCCGGCATTCTCGATGAAAATGCGCCCGTGCAAACCTATCTTTCCGGCTTTAGCGCCGCCTATCAGGGCAGCGAAGTGAACGTGAGCGTGGGACAGCTGATCCGCCACAGAAGCGGCATATCCGTTTACGAGGGCAGCGCTCCGTTTATATATGAGCCCGGCCGCTCTTTTGAGGATGCCATAGGGCGTTCGATGCAGATCGATTTGACCTATAAACCCGGGACCGTTTATGAATACTCCAACACCAATTATCTGCTGCTGGGCGGCATCATCGAAGCCGCAAGCGGGCAGCCTTTTGAAGCATACATAAACGAACATATCCTTGCGCCGCTTGGCATGAACCATACCTATGCCAATACAACGCTTCCCGAGGGCATGGTTTATGTTCACGGCTCCATGCCGAGCTACACCGGCGCGATACCGCTGAATTACCGCCTGCCTACGGCTATCTCGCCCGCGGGCGGCTTTATGTCGACGGCGGAGGACTTGTGCAAATGGATCGCCTGCTATCAAGCCGAGGGCGTTCCGTTGATTGACAAGGCCGCTTCGGCAGCGCCCTTGTCGATCTATTGGGTAGACGAAAAGCCATCGGATTCCGTGATTTTTCATAATGGCGCGCTGCCCGGCTTCCAGTCTTCCATGAGGATCGATACCGCTTCCGGCTGGGGCGTGGTTGTATTGGGCGCTTCCTCGGATCAGCTCGGTATCTTTCAAACCGCGCCGACCGCTTATAGCATTGCGGAGGATGTGCTGGTGTATGTGAACGAAGGAATTTTCCCCGAGCCGTCACCGGCAGTTTTGGATGCCAATACACTCACTGCTTTTAGTATCATTATTGCGGGTTCCGCAGCGTTTATGATCGTATCGATCGTCCGTGCGGTCATGCGCAAAACAAAAAGCCGCGCGAAAATAGCGCGTTCAGCGTTTTGTTTGGCGGTGCCGATTCTATGGATGGTTCTTGTTCCCGTTTATTACGGCTGCGGCTGGGAATGGCTGCTGGTCAACGGACCCAAGCTGAATATTGAGTTGTTTGCGGTGTTGGCGGCCCTGTTTGCAACCGGCACGGCGGAAATGATTGTGCTTCTGAAAAAAAAGTGGTAGGCAAGTCAAAATTCCATGATCAAAATTTTACATTCTGTACTCTATTATTTTAAGTATTTGACCGATACGGATAACATTAAACAGGACTGAGTCGATATGTATGGTAGGCTTTCAAATACGCAACAAAGGAACCGCTATCATTCATGAAGAAAAAAAGAGCCTTCAAGCAATGGTTAATCCATCTCGCGATCCTGTTCACGGTCGCCAATCTGCTGTTTTTAATCTATGCGGTCTATACGACCTCCTTTGAAATCATTACGGGCGCGTTTAAAAAATCAACGGGAGCGGTGATCTTGCTTTTGATCGTCTCCGTCCTTTTATCACTGGGTTTCAGTTTTAAAATCCTGCCCAAGCTTCAGAGGCGTTTTTTGTTTGATTCGCTGACCGGTGTTTACAATAAGAGGGCGGGCTTGTCACAGCTGCATAAGCTGTATGACACCGCAAAATTTCAATCGAGGCCATTGAGCCTTTGTTTGATCTGCATCGACAATTTCAAAAAGGTTACCGAGCTTTTGGGCAGCGGAGTGGCGGAGCAGCTCATCATCGGCACGCGGGACGGCATCCAGACGCATATCCGCCGCACCGATCTGATCATACGGATCAGCGACAGTGAGTTTTTGATCGCTTTGATCAATGTCAATGCCGTCAAAGCGCAGGAAATATGGCAGAGGATCGACAAGGAATATCTGTTTTACAACGATACGGGGATCAAGCCCTTTGTTTTATCGATCAGCGCAAAAATTGCGGAATGCGGTTTCGGCCATGACGAAGACGCCGAAACGGTAATCCAAAGTCTTTCTTAACGAAACGATGTTCCTAACTTACTTTTTAGGATAATAAAGATTGTATGATTTATAGAGAAGCGCAGGAAAGCGACATTGAGCTAATCAGCGCCCAGATCGTGACAAGCATCAAGGCCGCTTACGCGGGCATGATGAGCGAGGAATACTTATCGTCCCTGACCGACGGGCAATGGGTGCCCATTCTGAAAAACTCCTTTGCGGAGGGGCGCACCTGCATCATCGCTCTTGACGAAGGAAAAATCATCGGCAGCGCCGTATTCGGCAGAGAAAGCTCCGGTAAGTCCGACGGTACGGCCGAACTGTTTGCCATCTATCTGCTGCCGGATTGTGTCGGCAAGGGAATCGGGCACGCGCTGTATTGCGAAGCGGAAAAAGCGATGATCGTACAAGGCTTTTCCGTCTGCATGCTGGAGGCGCTTACCGCCAACAAGCGGGCGATCGATTTTTACAAGACGCGCGGGTACCGTCCAACAGAGATTTTTGAAGTGACGGAAAACGGCATGACATTGGAATGTATCCGAATGGATAAGAATTTGCAGGTATTTTTTGAGCATGATCTTCATAGAAATAAAGGATAAACCGATCATGTCTGCGTATGCGCAGTGTATGAAATAAATAGATTACAGGGAGAAAAGGTTATGAAAAAAATCCTCTTATTGATCGCGGCGGCTTTGCTGGTATTCAGCCTGGCGGCGTGCGGTTCAAAACCGGCTGCGAGCGACCCGAAAAAAGAATACACCTTTGATGAATTCAAAGCGGCGCTGGCTCAAAAAGTAACCATAAAAGACGAAAGCGAAAAATCGGCCGAGCTGATCGGCGCGGTGAAAGGCATCGGCTTTTTTGTGGGAGAAAAAGCGTTTGAGCTGTATGAATTCAGCGACAGCGCAAAATTGAAGGATGCCGGAGACGGAACGTTTAAATTTAATATCGAAGGCTTCGGTGAATTTGAAATGAAATCGGCCGTCAACGGTAAATTTGTCCTTTTATATAAGGAAGCGGACGAAGCCGTTATAAACGCATTCAAGGCAATCGAATAGTTTTTTCCAAAATCCGCCGAAAGGCGGTTTTTTTTCTAAGGGAATCTGTTTTTCAACCGATATTCAAATTAGACCCTATACGACGTAACAAAAATGTACAAAGAAGTGTTTATCTATGTTCTATGGAATCTTATTTACCGCGGCATTTGCAGGGGCGGTTCTGCTGCTCATCTTTTTATTTAAGGTGAGAAACACGGCGGAAGCGAAATACATGGCGGGCGGCACCCTGCTGATTTCCTTTTGGATTTTATTGGAGCTGCTTAGCTTCACAATCAAAAATGCGGATGCTGCTTTGTTCTTTCAAAAAGCCAAGTTTATAAGCGTGATACTGATCCCGCCGCTGTATCTGCTGCTGGCAAAAGAATACGGCCTTAAAAAAATCAGATCTAAAATTTTTGCCGCAGCCGTCTTTATGATCCCAGCTTTATCGCTGTTGTCGCTTTTCACAGGAAATTTTCCGTTTGTCTTTTTTTACGGTCCCGAACTTTCCTATATCGGTTCGATCCCTGTTTTCACCTACACGGCAGCATTGGGATACTATTTGCATACGGTTTATTCCTATGCGGCTATTTTTTGTGTCTGCCTTCTGTTTTTGGTGCGTGCGATCCGTTCTCCGAAGCTGTACCGCAGACAGAGCATTTTTATTTTTGCGGGTTCCGCATTTGCTTTTCTTATAAACGTCCTTGTTATCAGCATTCAGGTAGGGACCGTGTACATGGACACGACCTCTGTTTTTATGCTTCTCACCTTATACATCATTTATTGGGGTATCTTTCATATGCCGAAGAAATCAACCGTACCGATCGCAAGAGAGCTCTTGGTCGAAAACATTAAAGACATTGCCATCATAACCGACCCTTCGGGTTGGCTCATCGACATCAATCCCGCAGGGAAGGATTTTATCCTCAGGCATTGCGATAACAAAAAGCTTGCTGCCGGCAGAAACGTTAATTTTGTGGGATTGAATATCACCGAGCTGCTGGCTTTTGTTCCGGGGTGGAAAATAACGCCGTACGGCGTCAAAACCGAGCAAACGCTTTCCTTTGAAGCGGATCAAAAAACGCTTTACTACCGGCTGTATCAGTCTCCGATCTGCGACAAAGAAGGCGCTTTGATCGGCAGGCTTACGATGCTCAATGACATCACGCAGATGCAGGATACGATGAACAGCTTAAAACAGCTTAACGAAGAGCTCTCCGTTTCGGACAGGATCATCAGCGCGGCAATGGAGGGCATTGCCATCACCGACGTAAACGCCAACATCCTAAAAGTGAACCGATCGTTTGAATTGATGGCCGGTTTTGAGGAAAAGGAGCTGATCGGGCAGAATCCGCGGCTTTTGAAATCCGGACGGCACGAACCGTCCTTTTATACGCATATGTGGAATGAAATACTCAGGAACGGCTATTGGGAAGGCGAAATTTGGGACAGGCGCAAAAACGGCGAGGAATATCCCAAGTGGATGTCGATCCTGGCGCTGAAGGACGCAGAAGGGAAGCTGCAAAATTACATCGCCATTTCCACGGATATCAGCAAGATCAAAAAAGCGGAGGAGGATATCCACTTTTTGGCGTATTACGATTCGCTGACGGGCATCCCCAACCGCAACCTTTTTTATGAAAAGCTGACGGAAGCGCTGGAGCGCGCCCATGATAACAGCCAGTCGCTTGCGCTGCTGTTTATGGATTTGGACGGCTTTAAGCTGATCAATGATTCGCTGGGGCATGACGCGGGCGACATGCTGCTGAAGGAAGTGGCGGCAAGGATCAAGGCGCATCTGCCGATGCAGCATACGTTTTCGCGCATCGGCGGCGACGAATTTACGGTGATCGTTGAAAATACCGTGATGCGGGAGGATGCCGTGTGCGTGGCGGAGGCCATGATCGAGACGATGCAGCAGCCTTTCCGCATCCGCGGCAGGGATATTGAACTGAGCGCCTGCGTGGGGATCGTGACCGCGCCGGAAGACGCTTCCACAGTGGAATCGCTGGTGCGCAAGGCCGATGCAGCCATGTACCACGCCAAGAGTACGGGCAGGGGCAAATACGCGTTTTCATCGGACGAGATCGAACGAAAAAACCATGAGGCGCTCGAAATGCAGATACGGCTGAAGGACGCGCTGGATAAGGAAGAATTTGTACTGTACCTTCAGCCACAGATCGCGTGCGTGGACGGCATGCTGAAGGTTATGGGAGCCGAGGCGCTGATCCGCTGGAGGACGGAGGACGGGACGATCCTTTCGCCCGACAAATTTATACCGGCGGCGGAAAGCAACGGCATGATCGTATCGATCGGCGCATGGGTGATCGATGAAATTTTTGAGATCGACCGGCTGCTCAAAAGCAAAGGCATAAGTCTGAAGCTTTCGGTCAACGTATCGACCAAGCAGTTTGAAAACGGTCTGTTTATCCACAAGGTGCGCAGCGCGTTTGAAAACCACGCGGGGCAGGACATCGACCTGGACCTGCT
>DAITPG010000076.1:0-10294 GCA_036833715.1 Eubacteriaceae bacterium
TCTGATCTGGTCCGTTTACTGACCGAAAACGTGTTCGGGCTGGATGTTGATACCCGCATTGGCGGCAGCGTGCATTTCTTTATTTATGACGTGATCAAGATTTTTATCCTATTATCCGTCCTGATCTTTTTGATATCGTACGTGCAGAGCTTTTTTCCGCCGGAACGCACCAAAAAAATACTCGGCAGGTTCAAAGGCATCACCGCCAATCTGTTCGGCGCGCTGCTGGGCACGGTCACACCGTTTTGTTCCTGCTCATCCATCCCGCTTTTTATCGGCTTTACCAACGCGGGGCTTCCCATCGGCGTTACGTTCTCGTTCCTCATTTCTTCGCCGTTGGTCGATCTGGCATCGATCCTGCTTTTGGCCAGTATTTTTAACTGGAAGATCGCGCTGGCTTATGTAATCGTCGGCCTAATTCTCGCGGTGATATCCGGCACTCTCATCAGCAAAATGAATATGGAAAAATATGTGGAGCCTTTTGTGTTTTCGAATAAAGTCACCGAGGTCGAGCAGGCGGAGCTGACGGTGAAGGACCGCCTGAATTTCGGCAGGGAGCAAGTAGCTTCCATCATAAAAAAAGTGTGGCCGTATATCCTTGCGGGCGTGGGCATCGGCGCCGTCATTCACAATTGGATACCGCAATCGGTGATCACGAGCCTGCTCGGATCGGACCGATGGTATTCGGTGCCTCTTGCAACCGTCGTCGGCATCCCTATTTATGCGGATATCTTCGGCACGCTCCCCATTGCGGAAGCGCTTGCGGGCAAGGGTGCGGGGCTCGGCACGGTGCTGGCCTTTATGATGGGCGTAACGGCGCTGTCGCTGCCGTCTATGATCATGCTCAAAAATGTAGTTAAATCGAAGCTGTTGTTTGTATTCATCGGCCTTGTTTCTGCAGGCATCATGATCATCGGCTTTTTGTTCAACGCATTTTCTTATCTTTTAATATAAAAATAAAGGAGTAAAAACAATGGTAATCAAAATTTTAGGATCGGGCTGCAAAAACTGTGTCACTTTGGCGGAAAACGCAAAGGCGGCCGCAGCGGAAACGGGCATACATGCGGAAATCGAGAAGGTAACGGATTTTGCGAAAATCGCGGAATACGGCGTTATGAGCACGCCGGGTTTGGTGATCGACGAAAAAGTGGTTTCTTTCGGGAAGGTCTTAAAGCCGAAAGAGATCGTGAAGATATTGGAGCAGTACCAGGCTTAAAAAAGCAGGTTATTGAAAACCTGTCCGCAACTGCGCATCTATAAGCAGAAAATTAATTCGGTGAAATGATTTTTGCTCTGATATCAATCAATCCGCAGCATCAAAAATTAAGGTAAATTATTCGCTGCGCCCGATAACCGTATTTGGATATTCACTTCGTTTTTTATTTGATTGAAAGCTCAATCCGTTTGATTGAGCTTTTGTCGTTGACATTTTTTCTTGAACGGATATGATTGAATTGATGTATCAATTTGCAATTGTTCAATAGGGAAATAAATGAAAAATTCGTATGAAAAGGTAAAACTCGTTTGTTTCGACCTGGATGATACTCTGATCCGGGATATCCATTCTGTAATGCTGCCGTGTATTTTAAACGGCAAAGAAAAGGAGCATGCAGCTATTCAAAAGCAGGAAGATGCAGGCATTATTGATTATATTTTGGCGGATCATCTGCGAGCAAGGCTTCTTAAAGGACTTGAAGTGATCAAAATCGAATATGGGTTTTTGGATATCGCAAAACCGTTGAAACATATTCGTGAGGTCGTGAATGTTTTGCACCAACACAGTATCCGCTCTATTGTGATCACTGTGGGATCTATTCAAGTTGCTGAAGTCGTTTGCGCGCTTTGGGGATTTGATGCTTGCTACGGCAGCGAATATGAACTGAAAGACGGCTTGTTTACGGGCAGCATCGTCCATTATGTCAAAGCGGAAAACAAGATCGACTGCCTAAAAGATTATTGCCTCAGATTCGGTATAGAAGCTTACGAATGCATTGCCGTGGGGGACGGTTCGACAGATATACCGCTTTTTTGCACTGCGGAAGATCGATTGCCCTTAACGCCGCACCCAACGTGAAGGAACGAGCAACCTATGCGGTTGATACGGATGATTTGAGTGCGATACTCAAATACATATTTAATGAGCAGTAAAAAATAAAGAACGAATTATTTGCGTTTTTGATTTGAAGTTTATAATCCTCCGGTAACCGTATCTAATCCAACAGTTCCTTAAGCATCCTATCCGTATGGTTTAAAAATTGCTTTGTCAAAAGATAATTTTCGGTTTGCTCATACTTCACGGGTTCTATTTTATCTTCGGAAAACAAATAGATCAACGCATCCGGATACGCAAGCAGAATAGGCGAATGGGTGGCAATAATAAACTGGGAATCCTTTTTGACGAGGTCGTTGAGGATCGCAAGCATGGAAAGTTGCCTTGCGGGCGACAGCGCGGATTCCGGCTCGTCGAGCAGATACAAACCGTTTCCCCAAAAGCGGTTGAGCATCAGCGAAAGAAAGCTTTCGCCATGCGACTGGCCGTGCAAAGATGCGCCGCCGTAGCTTTTGAGCAAGCCTTCGCCCAGTTCATCCACCTCGGTTGCAACGTTATAAAAGCTTTCGGCTCTCAGGAAAAAACCGTCTTTGGGCTGTTTGACCCCTTTGGACAGCGCGATATGCTCATGAAGACTGGAATGCGTGCTTCTTGTTGAAAAGTTGAAGTTCTTTGAGCCGCCCTCGGCATTAAATCCGTATGCGACGGCAATCGCTTCCAGCAGCGTTGATTTCCCCGTGCCGTTTTCCCCCACAAAAAAGGTGACTTTTTTTGTGAAATCCAGCCGTTCGAGCTGACGGATTACAGGCAGGTTAAACGGATAAACATTGCCGTTATCGCTGTCATTTTTATTAAGCAGCAAGCTTCTGATATATAGATCCCTGTTCATGGCGGTCACCCTGATTTCCATACTTATTCTAATTGTATTTTACCATATCAGGAGGGAATTAAAATCAGAAGAAAGCATTGATAGTTGAAGTTTCCGCCTGCTTGTTCGGCAACATGTCCGCGCTTAACCGGCGTTGAATGCATAAATCCCGGTTCAACCGAACCGGGATTTTTGCTTCACCGTATCAAAGCTTTATAAAAAGGAAGGATCAAGCTTGTTTTTTGCTTCCCGCGATCTTCGCGTAGGGTTTCTTAAGTGCGTAGGCGAGCAGAGCGGCAAGCAGCACGTTGGCAGCCGAAGCAATGGCAAGCGGCATAAAGAAAGCCACACACACCGCCCAGCCCATCCCGGGCCAGAAAATAAGGATGCCGGGGGCAAGAAACGCGTTGAGCACAAAGGCGATCAGCGAGCCGAGCCAGATAGGCGCGTTCTTTTTGCTAACCAGCCAGCCGACAAACGCGCAGATGAGCGCCATTTCGATGGCGATGGCGATATGCAGCGGCAGCGTGAGCTGAAACCCGGCCAAGGCGGCGGACAGCATATGCCCAAGCGCCCCTACCAGCGCGCCCGCTGCGGGGCCGATGAGCACGGCAGCCAAAAAGGCGGGCATGGAATCAAAGGCGACGGAGCCCATGACTTTCAGGTTGGCTCCGATGGCGGAAAGTGCGCAGAACAGCGCGATCATTACCAGATTAACGGTACTTTTTCTCATATATAATTTCTCCTTTCGAAAAACCGCCGCGGTTCCGGATAAATAAAAAAGCCCGGGAACACCGCTTCGGCGGCATCCGCAGACTTTACCTTCGTCTACTTGATCCTTTACAGGGCAGGTCTTCCGGCTCGCGTGTCATCGTTTGTCTCCGCCTTCCCGATATGATCAGTGGCTTTGTGGGGACATTCTCTACGCTTACGGCGGCGGGTCCGCCGAGGCATTGCACCTCTGTTTCCTATTCTCCGGCTATTGCCGGCACCCTGAAAGTTTTGTATCAATTTGTATTTATCATAATCAATTTTGGGGTATTTGTCAAGCTTAAATCAATCGAGAAGATGCAATTTGCCGCAGTCGACCGTTGCGATGATCTCGTTTGCGCGCGCTGAGCAGTTTTTGTACAGATATTCGCCGATGCCCAGCAGCCTGCATGCGCTCAGCAGCATCTGCTGGATGTAATCATCCTCGCTCAGCGGATAAACGCCGTTGCAGTAGACCCTTGCGAGCTCGGCGTGGGCTCCCATGATCATGATCTTAACGTACGTATATTCTTTTTCGCTGACGTTGATGTTGTATTGCTCAATAATGGGGAGATACAATTCGTCGGTATTTCCGTAGCTGCCAAGCCCGCGTTCATCCGAATGCGTCATCAAATTCATATAAAAAGCTTTGGATTCCTTATCCGCAAAAATGCTTTTATAAATGATGGTGAAGGTCAAAAAATAAGTTAAAAGTGCGTCCTCCCCGTACGCTTCGCCGCTTACAAACGCGCGTACCGTCACCATAAAGTTGCGCATGACGGTTAGCATGATATCGGATTTCTGCGCAAAATAATAGGTCAGCAAACTTTTGGATATGCCCGCTTCGTCGGCGATCATCTGCATAGAGGTGTTGGTGTAACCGTATTCTTTATAAAGCTTTTTTGCCCCTTCGATGATCCTGAGTCTGGTCGCTTCGCCTTTTTTCATCCCGGCTCCTTTAATGACGTATAGTTTCAATATACAATAAAACGGGCGGTCAAATCAATGAAATACGCTCAATTTGATGATGTTTTTTATCGGGGGACGATTATTTATCAAAATTGTGTCATCTTATCGGCAGGGATTGTAGTATAATACCATCAGTGAGGTGCGTTATGGCTCTTAATCAGCTGACGCTGCAATTTTTTAAAGACGCGCTGCCATTCTGGAAGAAGCTGACGAAAGAACAGCAGAATTTTCTGGAGGAAATGGCGGCACTGAAGACATTTAAAAGGGGCGAACCCATCAAGCGGGATTCGGAGGACTGCTCCGGACTGATGCTTGTGAAAAGCGGACAGGTGCGCGCGTATATTTTGTCCGAAACCGGCAAGGAGATCACGCTTTACCATTTATTTGAGCGGGATATCTGCATTTTTTCGGCGTCCTGCGTGATGCGCAACATCAATTTTGATGTGTACATCGACGCGGAAAAGGACAGCGAAATCATTATTGTGCCCACTTCGGTCTATAATCAGCTCAACCAGAACAATATCGCCGTATCGGATTACACCAATCAGCTGCTGGCCGCGCGTTTTTCGGACGTGATGTGGATCATGGAGCAGGTTTTGTTTATGAGCTTCGACAAAAGGCTGGCCTTGTTTTTAACCGAGCAGTCCGACATCGAGGACAGCGAAGAACTGGACCTTACGCATGAGGCCATCGCCAAAAACATGGGATCGGCAAGGGAAGTGGTAACGCGCATGCTCAATTACTTTCAGAGTATCGGCCTAATCAAGCTTCGCCGAGGCGGACTTACGATATTGGAACGAAAAAAACTTGAAAAAATCGCCTTCGAATGATCGCTGCGTTGTCTGCTTTATTCCTGTACCGTTTATTTTAAATAGGCAATCTACTGGCCGGAACGTTTCCGGTCTTTTTTTATTGTAAGCCCGCATTTACTGTTTCAACCTATACTTTTAAATATTTAAGAAAAATCCATATTCACTTAAATAATTCTGTTCCGGTGCAGTTAATATTTACAAATCGAAATGATATTGCTATTATAGCTTAAAAGGAGCGTGAAAGAAATGGACGAAACGGACAAAGATATCGTGCGCGAGCTGAAAGAAAACGGGCGCGCTACGGCTTCGCAGATCAGCCGCAAGATCAGCCTTTCGATCCCGGCCGTAGCCGAACGCATCAAAAAGCTGGAGCAGACCGGCGTCATTGAGAAGTATACGGTGAAGATCAGCCGAAACGCGACGGGGCAGAGGCTGCTAGCCTTTATTTTTGTGAACATCGAGCGAAACGAAAACATTGAAACGTTCAGAAAGAGCATTATCAGGCATCCCAATGTGCTTGAATGCCATCACATGGCCGGATCCTACGATTATCTTTTAAAGGTGATCACCGAAGACACGCAGTCGCTGGAGCGATTTTTGACGGCTGATTTAAAAAAGATCAAGGGTGTGGCGGAAACCAACACGCTCATTACGCTGACCACCCTGAAGGAAGAAATCAACGCGGGAGATTCGCCATGCTGAAGCTTGTAAGCAAGGGATTTCGGTTTGGGATGCTGCTGCAGCTGGCCGTGGGGCCGATGTGCCTGATGGTATTAAGCACAGCGGCGGACGGAGGATTTTTTCTTGGGCTGAGCGTTGTCGCCGCCATCGCGCTGATCGACGCGCTGTATATCTTTCTTTCGTGCGCGGGCGCGGCAGCCTTTATCGGAAAGCCGAAGGTGACCAAGGCGTTAAAAGTCGTCGACTGCCTTGTGTTGGTTGTTTTCGGCGCGGATAGTATCCTCAGCGTGTTCGGCAAGGCACTGCTTCCGCATCTGTCGCTGTTTTCCGCGGGGTCCGGCGAAAGCCTGTTTATGCGCGGGCTGATACTTACGGCTTCCAATCCGCTGACGATTCTTTTTTGGGGCGGCGTTCTGTCCGCAAAAACAGCCGAGAACACATGGAACCGTAAACAATTGTTTTACTTTGGTTTCGGATGCGTGCTCTCAACGCTCGTTTTTCTCAGCGTAGTTGCGCTAGCGGGCAGCCTGATCGGAGGCGCCCTGCCGGCTGCTGTAATCAAGGCGCTCAATATCGGTGTGGGAATATTGCTGATTTTCTTTGGTTTGAGGTTGGGGCTTAAGAAGGATAGGGTTGGGGATGGCGAATATATCCAGTAAGATCGTCATGTTATTATAAAACGGATTAGCATTATTGTCTGCTCTAATAAAATAAGATATATTGAATTTAAATTGTAAGTTATAATGAATGCAGTAAATGAATTTGGGGGTAAAGACTATGGAAACTGCACTGAAATTTCTGAATGACAGAGAAATAAAAATGACGGATGAGATCGATTATGCGCAATATCTGATCAATAACCATCCGGATCATTTTTTCTATATCGATCAATGTCCGTTCAGCGCAGGCGTTAAACACGGGCAGTTTGAACTTGTTTATCGCGAAGCGCAAAGAACTAAGTTCGGCAAAAGAAAATATGACCTTGATGAATTGAAATTCATCAATATATTATCGACTTTATGGCTGTACAGCGATGTTTTCGTGTCGTCCGACATCGGAGAGCGAAAAAACGTAAAGCAGGAGATTTCAAAAGATCAGAGAACGATATATGAAAGATTATATCGGGATATAAAATGGCATGAGATAACTGAAATTGATAAGCTCGGGGATATGGAATTATTGATTCAACTTGCAGTAAGAAATTCTGCCGGTGTCGAATTTTATTTTGAAGCGTATGATCTCTTCATCGTCAATTCGTGGTCTTGCTTTATGATCTACTTCAATGATTTGAAAAAACTGGATACCGTTGAAAAGATCATCAATACGCACGGATTATTTTTGAGACGGCTTGAGCCTAAGGTTTAATACATTAAAAATAAAATCGACAACAAAAAAACCGAGACTTCACAATCCCGGTTTTTGGTTTTATTAATCTTCGACTTTGGCTGTGTCGGTTGTTTCGGGCGTTTCAGTCTGGACGAGTGGCGCTTCTTCAGCCGCAGCTTCGGCAACAGCCGCATCCATCGCCGCTTCATTCAATTCCGCTTCGGTCGCTTGCGGTTCCGGCTTCGGTTCGTCCTTTACGGGTGTTTTCTTCGGCTCGGTTTTTACGCCTTCCGCTTTGGCGGCAAGCGCTTTTTTTGAAAGCTTCCAGTGATGCGCGCAGTCGCGGCATTTTACTTCGGTATTGATGCCCGCTTCGTTTTTATTGAATGCCACAACATTTAGGCTGCCGCATTTGGCGCAGAAGAGCCTGCCTTCTTTTTCGTAACGGGCAAACAATTCTTTGTTGGTCTTTTTTTGCTCGGATTTTTTAGTAGGAACAATTTCTTCCGCCGTTAAAATGCCGATATATTTGGGATTGGCTTTTTTCATGTAGGCATCGAAGGATTGCACAAATTCTTCGAATTCCTCGTTCTTGCTTTTGCCGAACACAAGGCTGTGCTTGTCGGACGCGGCTTTGCTTACCGTGTTGACCGTGTTGCCCGCGCCGGTTTTGGTGCAGAAAGTCAGATAACCGCGGCCGAGCCCCGAGGCCTTCACAAATTTAAGCTGTACGATATTTTTAAACGAAACGCTTACATCCGAATCCTTGCCTTCGTGCCTGCCGTGAAAGAGTATAACGCCGTTTTTGTTAAGACGCGCCTTTTTGCCCCCCCCGGCCAAAATGTACGCTTTTTTCTTTTTATCGGCCGTCAGTTCCTTTTCGCTGAACTCGACATTTTCCAAATGGGCTCCGCAGAACAGGCATTTGCTGCCGAATGTTTCTTTGCCGCAGTGTGTGCAGATCATATTATTACCTCCGTGAGAGATTATCGTATTGCTTGTTTGAGCGTTTGGTTCATACGAATAAACGGAATTTACCCTATTGCGCCGTCTCTTCCTTTTGCGGCTGCCAGCTGCTGCGCAGGGAAACCGTGCGGTTGAGTATCAGATGCTCCGGTGCGCTGTGCTTAAGGTCTACGCAGAAAAAGCCGTTGCGAACAAACTGAAACTTATCTTCCCGCTGCGCGTTTTTGATCGAAGGCTCCGCAAATCCGTTTAAAACAGCCATTGAATCCGGATTAAGGCGCAGTTCGCCCGCTTCGTCTTCAAGCATCAGCTCTTCGTACAGCCGCACTTCGACGGGCAGCGCTTCTGACGCGCTTACCCAGTGGATGGTGCCCTTGACCTTGCGTCCCGCAAAACCGCTGCCGGATTTGGTTTCGGGATCATAGGTGCAAAGGATCTCGGTGATGCTGCCGTCGGCATCCTTGTTGACGCCGTGGCAGGTGACAAAGTAAGCGCCCATCAAACGGACTTCATTTCCCGGGAAAAGACGGAAATATTTCTTCGGCGGATTTTCCATAAAGTCCTCGCGCTCGATGTACAGCTCTCTGCCGAACGGCACAAGGCGCACGGAGCTTTCGGGATCGTCCATATTGTAGGGGACTTCCAGCATTTCGCTTTGGCCCTCGGGATAATTGGTGATGATGAGCTTGACGGGGTCGATGACAGCCATCACGCGCTGCGCGGTTTTCATTAAGTCGTCGCGCACAAAATATTCAAACTGCGATTTGTCAAGCACCGAATTGGCTTTGGCCACGCCGATCTCGTCACAAAAGGCACGGATCGCCGCAGGCGTAACGCCGCGTCTGCGCAGTCCGCAAAGCGTGGCAAGCCGCGGGTCGTCCCAGCCGTCCACGGTGTCCTCGTCCACCAGCTTTTTAAGATACCGTTTGCTCGTAAGTGTATTTCTGATGTTGAGCCGCGCGAATTCGATCTGGCGCGGACGCTTTTCTTTATAGTCGTCCAAATTGGTCAGCAGCCAGTCATAAAACGGGCGATGATCTTCAAACTCCATGGAGCAGAGCGAATGGGTAATGTGCTCGATGGCATCTTCGATGGGATGGGCGTAATCATACATCGGGTAGATGCACCATTTGTCACCCGTGTTGTGGTGGGACTGAAATAATATCCGGTACAGCACGGGGTCTCGCATATTGATATTGGGGCTGCCCATGTCGATCTTGGCGCGCAGCACCTTTTCGCCGTTTTGGTAAATGCCGTTTTTCATATCCTCAAAAAGCTTAAGATTTTCTTCGACGCTGCGGTCGCGGTAAGGGCTGTTTTTCCCTTTTTCCGTGAGCGTGCCGCGGGTGAGTTTGATCTCCTCCTGCGTCTGATCGTCCACAAAGGCAAGGCCTTTTTTGATGAGCTCTACCGCGTATTTGTACATTTGCTCAAAATAATCGGAAGCGTACAGAAGCCTGTCCCACTCAAAGCCAAGCCAGGCGATGTCGCGCTGAATGGCCTCGGTATACTCGGTATCCTCTTTGACGGGATTGGTGTCGTCAAAGCGTAGGTTGGTGGTGCCGCTGTATTTCGCCTTTACGGAAAAATTGATGCAGATGGCCTTTGCATGGCCGATGTGCAGATAGCCGTTGGGTTCGGGCGGAAAACGGGTCATGATCTCGTTTTTGCCGTAAACGCCGTTTTCGATATCCTTATCTATTTCGTTAAAAATAAAATTGCTTTTGTTATCGCTCATAAGAAAGTCCTTTCGGTTTCGCTGATAAGGTAATGATACCATATTTTACATGAAATATTTGCATTTGTCATTACAAACCCAAAAGAATTTGCCGCCAAAAACAAAAAAAGCGGGTGAGTATAGTCCGCGATCAT
>DAITPG010000077.1:0-10026 GCA_036833715.1 Eubacteriaceae bacterium
GCCGGCGTACCAAAACATGTATATGACGGCTTAATGGCCGCATCATCTCATGGAGTTACTTTCATGCATATATAAAAGATAGATACCCATATTACAAAATGGCTTAGTCCCAAATCACAAGAACGATTGCCGGCCCGCTTTCGGGAATATCACTGATCGGCTCGTCCCCGATCTTTATCTGATATTCTTCATAAGCTGCGACCGGTATCTTTTTGACTGCTTCGCGTCTTTCAAGCTCGTCCACCAAGCAATATGTTGGGACGTTTTCTAAATTAATTGAATTTGCCATGCTTTTCGCTCCTTTTTCTGTTTTTTCTTTTTCATAGAACCTTGTCCAGTCAAAATCGAGGACTTCGGCGATACGTTTGGCTACTTTTACAGAAGGATCGCGCTTTCCGTTTTCAATAAAACTATAAAATTGCTGTGATATCCTAGCTTCATGAGCAACACTGTACTGGTTTAATTTAGAATTTTCTCGAATTAACTTGAGCCAAGTTCTCAATGTTCTAACTCCTATTTGTTGTATTTTGTATATTTATCTGATATTATGGAATTGCCTATAGGGCAATGAAAGCGAGGGAAATAAATCGACCAACCTTTTGTATTTGCCATGTTCCCAAAAAGGCTGATGCTGTAGGCACTCATTCATAGCAGAATCAAAACTGCTAAAGTGAAGCCGTGCGCCAAAGAAACAAGAGTGAGTTTTTTGTAATAGCGGTAAAAGTAATTTTTTGATGAAACCTGATGTTAATTCAAACTATTAGCTTTGCAGTTGCGAGATGCAACCTCGTAAAATGCGTAGTCGTGTAAAGTCGCTATTTGCAGCGTACCTTGGGTAAACAATTTTGAAGGAATTTCCGTTCGCAAACTCACTGCGTACGGTTTTTCTTTTACCGCTATATGTAGCATGCTCATTGACATAATTGGCTTAATTACTATCATTTCGTCACGCTTTCTTCCAAAAAGTATTCAACCGGAACGCCAAAGTAATCAGCTATTTTTTTAAGCTTATCTGCTTTAGGTTTGCTCTTTCCGCTCTTCCAATCGCTGAATAATACACTCGATAGTCCTGTCGCATTTGCAACATGCGCAGGCTTTACCCCCTGCTGTTTGAGCAAAACGACAAATTTCTCGTACAAAAATTACACCTTCTCTCAGAAATATGTTGCAATATGTTAGGAAATCCTATATTATATAGATGCGAATTATATAACTTAGGTCTTGACCTATCAGGAAATCCTAACACAATTTCATTATATCAAGATTTCCTAATAAGTCAACACTTTTATTTGAATTTCCTAATTTTTTATTTAAAGGTGTTGTATGTATAAAATATTTGAGAATTTGCTGAGCGCTCGAAATTTAAAAGCTGCCGACGTGGCAAAGGGGACAGGAATAAGCCCGACTGTTTTTTCGGATTGGAAAAATGGCAAAAGCAGCCCAAAGCAAGACAAGTTGCAGAAAATTGCAGACTATTTTAATGTGACAATCAAATACTTATTAGGTTTGGAAGAAGACGTCCCGATACCAACAAAAGAAGGATCCTTATGGATCCCTGTTCTTGGCCGTGTAGCAGCTGGGGTGCCTATTTCAGCAGTGGAAGATGTTATTGACTATGAAGAAATATCCCCATCAATGGCAAGTAGCGGGGAATTTTTCGCTCTGCAAATAAAAGGCAACTCAATGGCGCCAAGGATACATGAAAATGATGTAGTTATAGTTAAGAAACAAAACAATGTTGAAAACAATGAAATTGCAGTAGTTTTGATAAATGGCCAAGATGCAACGGTCAAAAAATTTGTAAAGCATGAAAACGGTATAAGCTTAATTTCGCTCAATCCTGCATACGATCCAATGTTTTTTACAATAAAAGAAATATCCGATCTACCTTTACTTATTCTTGGCAAAGTTGTTGAGCTTAGAGCTAAATTCGATTAAATCGCAGCTGCGATTTAAATATATATTGGTAAGGAGAAGGATTATGAAATTAATTGAAAAAGGCGGCAGGGCAATGATTGAAGTGTCAGCTATTGACGTTCCTTCCGTTCCTAAAGATTCGCCCCTATACGTAACATTATTCGATGACATTATAAAAATAGAACACGTTAAACAAAAAGCAGCTCCAATCACGTTGCAAAACGCACAAATCACGAATATTCAAAGGTTAAGCGGAAATGAAGTTATAGAACAGGAAAAAAGTGTAATAGGGCGCGGAGTTATCGGCGCAGCAGCGGGCCCTATTGGCGCAATAATCGGCGCTATGTCCGGACTAAAGGATAAAAAAATTATCATTAAGAAGAATTTCATTATAATAGGATACAAGGAAAAGGATTCCGAAAATTTAAATTCTTTAATTTTTGAAGAAACAGGTTCTAAACTTATGACCAATGCGTTTATTTTAAATGCTCGAAACAAAATAAATACCGAAGCTGTTGAACTATAGAAAAAGACCCCTGCTCGCCGAGGCTCACAGAGGTCTTGATCGATTTTAAAAATGCACCTTTATGTTATCATATGAATTTTAAAAATGCAATAGGATGTGATAATAATGGCCGTAAAAACAAACGTTAAAATTAACGGAAAAGATTATTACAAAACAACACTGAAAATCGGCATCAAAAATGATGGGAAACCTATTATAAAAACGTTTTATGGCTCATCTAAATCCGAGGCGGAAGCAAAGAAAAAAGCGTACAGCGATGATCTGAAAAATAAAATCAATACCACACTTGCCAAGTCTCAGCTAAATATTGCCGTTAAAGATTACCTTGAGAATATTGCAAAAAATGAAATTAAGATAAGCTCTTTCAATCGATACGAAGGCGTTTATAATCTTTATGTTAAAGATTGCCCGTTTAAACTGACAAAGGTCGAAGATGTGAACAGAGTTGAGATCGAGAAGTATTATAACGATTTACGCAGCAAGGGTAAATCGGAATCTCAAATTTATAATATTAATAAACTGCTAAAAAAATTCTTTAATTATTGCATTGACGAAAGAGCAATATATTTCAATCCATGCAGGCGCATAAGAATCGATCAGCAGGCGGGTAAAAAGCCCATTGTTGTTTTGACGAGAGATCAGATAGATAAACTAAAAATCGCTATTAAGGATCACCGTTATGAATGCTTAATTCTTCTCGCGCTCGGAACCGGCGCGCGTGAAGGCGAATTACTGTCATTAAAATGGGAAGATATTGATACTGAAAATTGCCAAATAAAAATCAATAAAACGCTTTCCGAAGTTAAAATTGATGGAAAATATCAAATAATAATCACTTCGCCAAAAACAAAAAAATCAAATGGGACAGTTCCTTATCCTGCCGAATTGAATGAATATATAGTTAAACATAAAATGAATCAATTGATCGAGAAGAGCAATAATTTGATTAACTACGCCGATATCGGAGATTATGTTTTCAAAACAGAGAATGGCACGTTTATTCGGCAGCAGAGCTTTTTAAAAACTTATAAAAAATTGCTTATGAAAGCCGGTATTGAGCCTCAAAAATTCCATTCTATTCGACATACATACGCAACAATTCTTTTTGAAGAAAAAGCTGATTTAAAAACCGTATCAGATTTATTGAGAAATGATTCGAAAATAACAAATGAGATTTATACGCATGTTTCAGAAGATTTGAGACGAAGAGAAGCAAATAAAATGAGTACCATATTTACAAAAACGAATTAATTTTAACTTTTTTTTAACCAATAAGTTCTGGAAAGAAGTTAAATGTTTAGGGAAGATTAGAACACTTGTTTTAATAAATTTCCTTTACCTATCACGTTTTAGTAATTTATAATACGTTTAGGGAACCTATTTTCCTCCCGGAAGGTCGTGGGTTCAAGTCCCGCAGGGCGTACCATACTTGATCAATTTAGCCATTCTTTTGAATGGCTTTTTTATTTTATGTGTATAATATTGAGAATGAGCCGGTCGTACCACACATAAACCAGTTGAAGATCAATTTCGAAAAATGCTTTGATGTCATTTTTTTTTAGATTTTTCATTTTCATCCTTCTTTTGCATGTATATAGTTAACCTTGTTGTTTTAAGAGCCCATACAACAATTTTATTGATTTGTGTTTGGTTTTCTAAAGTAATTTTCTAATGTATCATCAATGTCGAATTTTTTCTGAAGATAGCATTTGATAAATTGCACATACATTACGCTCATCAGTAAAGATCCCGCAAACATTGCAAAAGAACCGATGAAAATGATTGTATCTTGATTTAGTTGAGGAATGAATATTCTAAATAGTGGATACGATATCACAAGTCCGAGCAAAGTCCAATTTGTATTTGATTTATGATTTTCTTTTTTCAAAAAAAATCCGGAAGATGCTTTTTTTATTTCTCTATATGATATAAAAAAGATATTTAATAAATATACCAATATAAAGAGCGAAAAAATTAATAAATCAGGAGTTTTAAATTTATATACTAGATTAAAAGCCATAAATAAAAAGCTTAAAGACATATTTATTCCAGCTATTCCATAAAATAAACGTTGGTTAAAAATAGTGCGCTTCACAAGATATACGATACATGCTATTGATCCAATAATACTAACTACAAAAATTATCTGTGTTGTAAATATATCGAATGTTGTCAGCAAACCACACAGCATCCAAAAAATCCATAAAGTAAATAGAATAGATAAAGTTGTTGATAATTTGTATTGTTGAATTCCGAATTCTATAAATGCTTTAATATTATTCTTATTAAGATCTTTCATCTTCTCCTCCGAGCATGTAGATTTTATTTTTTCAGTATAGGCCTAACAATAAGTCTTTGTCAACAATAAGATCATTCAGCGGCGGACAGCGTGCCTTTCTATGCCGCTAAATTCCGACCGGCGAATGCCTCATTTATCTGCATCCGCGAAACTGCCTGCTTTTCTTCAATCTGTCTCCGAATCAAAGAAAAGACCTCCCGTAACGTACGAAAGGTCTTTTGTGAAGGGCTTCTAAGTGACATGATCAAAATCACTTAACCTAATTATACTGTTTCCTGCAAATAATTTCAAGAATATTCTAAATATTTCGCAGATATATCATTGATATTTTTAACCATTTGACGACTCAAGCAAAACAATAATAAATTCATCCGTTATACGGCTGAATTACCGGAAGCGTATTTTCCTTGAATAATAACGATCGCTTATCTTCTGCGTGACTTCAGCAACTTTACAAAATCCCAGATGATCCAGCCGTGAAAAATGATATCGATGATATAATAAGAAAAATCGGACAAAGAAAAATATAATACCACCAGCGTATCCAGCGAAATCAATACAAGAGCGGTAATGATCGGCCATAGGCGCTTTTTTGACAAAAAATACAGCAGCAGGTAAACGGAGGCACAAATAAGCGCGATTGCCAGTCCGATAAGCAATACATACAGATTCGGCGTTTCCTCGTAAAAATAAAAAGCCAGTCCTGCGATATATTGCGGAACCGCCGCGCTGAACGGAAACGAAAAAGGCGCGTTGATGATCAGCAATCCCAAATTAACATAAGTAAATATAACAAAACTCAAAAAGGCGCTTCGGTTGCGATGGCTCTCTTCTTCTCTGACTCTGCCAACCTGTTGATTGTTTGCCTTTGTGCGAAAAGCGTAGATCACTTCTTGCTCCAGCGGCGTTTGAGTATCTATGTAAACGCCGTCCTGCGCTAATCGGGTGCGGCTGTTTTCCGGATCGAATCTTACCAAAAACTCGCTGCTGCCGATCTCAAAAAGAAAAAACTGGCCTATGTTTTGTACGGTCACGGGCTCATAGACACTCAGCTCCTCATCGACCCTTATTTTGGCTTTTCCGGACAAGTTAAACCCTTCCAAGATGATTTTATGCTGTTCGCCGTTGACTTCAATATCCCAATGCATATTGTTCCCCTTTGCTTTTATCCATATCAAATATTTTACTTTGTTTCGGTTGATTTTTCAATGCTTTAAAAAAGGTAAAAAAGACAAGCCTTTATAAAAGCTTGTCTGAAATTATATTATCTGATCGCGCGTTTTTCGTACGTTTTCACATCATACTTTTCATGCAGATTATCCACCAAGGCATTCGAAGGCAGTTTTTTATAATCGCCTTTTTTTACTTTGGCTGCGCGGTAAATTTTGGTGAGCTTGTCGCTGGTTTTTTGATCCTTTACCGAATCGATATATGCGGTCTTTACCTCTTCCTTGATATCCTCGAATTCCGGCACGGCAACGATGTTGGATGCGTAAACGTAAATCAGATGATAACCGAACTGTGTTTTTACCATCCCCTTCACTTCACCCACTTTCATGGATGCCGCGGCAGCCCAGAAATCTTCGTCATAACCCGATTCCTGAAATTCCCCTAAATCCATTGCTTGTTCTACCGTTGCATCGTCCTTATATTTTTCATAAACAGCCATATAGCCTTCAACCGTTCCACCGGCTTCATCTGTCAGTTTCTGCGCAACGGTTTTATCCTTCGTTAAGATATGATAACCGCTGATTTTGGATTCGTTGAAGCTCTTTTTATTGTCCTTATAATATTTTTCAAGCTCTTTGTCGGTAGGCTGAATGGAAGCGGTTACTTCCTCGCCGATCTTTGTCTGCACGGCAAGCGCCTTGCCCATAAATTTCTTTGCGTTTGTCCATTGCTCGTCAGTGAAATAATAGCTTTCCTTTAAATAATCCATCGATTCCTCGCCGACATATCCTTCAATCGAATTCACATAGTTCATGGCGCTTTCGATTTCTTCGTCGGTGACGGTTATATTATTCGCTTCGGCATAAGCAATGTACGACTGCGCCTGAGCGGCATTGGTGATGGAATCGTCGTAAAGCTTGTAGAAATCCTCTTCCGTTTGCGGCAATGATTCCGCATCATTGGCATAGTTGCTTAATTCAAGGGTGATGGCGTAATAATAAAACACATACATCGGCACTTCTTTTCCGTCCACGGTGACTGCCGGTGCCGCTGTTACAGCTGTATAGTCATTCTCATTGTCGGCATAAAGATTATAGTATTCGATCAGGCGAAGCTGCTCGAAGGCGTTGACGCGGTACTCGGCTTCCGTCGTACCGTATTGACTGAATAGGTTGTCATAATCCGTCTGTGCGGGATAGGCCGTCTTCGCTTCCGCCATCAATTCGTCAACCGCCGTTTCCACTTTGACATCATCTGCGGTTTTGCCCGCTTCCTGCATTTCGTTTTTGTAAAGTAAGTAATTGATGTATTCATTAAAATATGTCTGCTTGAAGGATTTTATATCGTCATCCGTCGAAGGCAGCGTTTCGCCCTTGATTTGATATAAAATATAGTTAAATGTCAAAAAATCGGTATATCCTTTTTTAATGACATCCTTTCCGCTGATTGTCGCAATGACCGTTGAATTATCTTTTTCGGTGTTCACCGACAATGATTTGCATCCGCCCAGCCCCATTAAAAAAGCCGCGCTTAAAAGCAGGCATAGCAGTTTTTTCGAAAATTTCATACCGTTTCCTCCGATTGGTGCTTGTCCCTTGTTTCCATTTAATCATTATAAATCATATCGATACAAAATCAAATAAGATTTTTCATTAATTCATCCGCTGTCAAAAGGATATTTTTCTCATTTTTCAATGAAACGCTTAAATACGGTCCCGTTTCCTTTGTTTTTACTTTCAGATTGTAGCGCTTCGACATCAGGTTGATCTTCTCTGCGTCAAAATTAAAATCCTGATAAAATTCGATATGCAAAACTTCCGAGATCTGCTTGATCTTTTTGACCCCGGCTTTTTGCGCCAACGATTTGATATAGGCGATATGCAAAAGATTGGTGACGCTCTGCGGCAAGTCAGAATACACATCGATGATCTCTTCGGTGATGCGCTCCATGTCCTCGAGATTTTCGATGGAAGCGATCGTCTTGTAGATTTCGATGCGCTGCTGCTCGGATTGTATATATTCCTTCGGCAGATAAGCGTTTACGGCCAGGTCGATCTCCGCTTCGCGTTTGCGCTGCACGCTTTGCCCCATTTCCTCAAGCACAGCATCCGAAAGCAGCCGGCAGTACATTTCGTAGCCGACGTTTTGGAAATGCCCCGACTGGTTTGCG
Source organism: Eubacteriaceae bacterium (assembly GCA_036833715.1). GTDB lineage: Bacteria > Bacillota > Clostridia > Eubacteriales > Anaerofustaceae > JBGMEA01. The sequence continues at coordinate 8,083 of DAITPG010000077.1, forward strand.
CCCAGAAGATTGCCGGAGCCGCGCACCTGCAAATCGCGCATGGCAATCTTAAAGCCCGAACCGAATTTTGTAAACTCTTTGATCGCCTGCAGGCGCTTGGATGCCACCTCGGTAAGCGTTTTATCCTTACGGTAAGTCATGTAGGCATAGGCCGCAGTATCGGCTCGTCCCACGCGGCCGCGCAGCTGATAAAGCTGCGAAAGGCCCAGCGTATCGGCATTTTCGATGATCATCGTATTGGCATTTACAATATCCACGCCGTTTTCAATGATGGTAGTAGCCACCAGTACATCATAGTCACGATTTAAAAAACCAAGAATAATGCTTTCAAGCTCGTTTTCCTTCATCTGGCCGTGGGCGTAGATGACTTTCGCTTCCGGCACAAGCGCATTTAAGTGCACGGCCCGCTGCTCAATGTCCTGTACGCGGTTATACACATAAAAAACCTGGCCTTCCCGAGCCAGCTCGTTTTTGAGGGCTTCCTTTACCACCGTATCATCATATTCCATCACATAGGTTTGTATCTGCATGCGGTTGACGGGCGGTGTGTCGATCACGCTCATATCGCGTATGCCCGTCAAGGACATATGAAGCGTTCTGGGGATCGGCGTAGCCGAAAGCGTCAGCGTATCCACATTGGATTTAAACAGCTTGAGCTTATCCTTGTGCGCAACGCCGAAACGCTGCTCCTCATCAACAATCAAAAGTCCAAGGTCTTTAAACTTCACATCCTTGGAAAGCATTCTGTGTGTGCCGATCACGATATCCGTTACACCCTTGCGGAGATTATCGGCCGTTTTGCCGAGCTCTTTTGTGTTTCTCAGGCGGCTCATCATTTCGATGCGTATGGGGTAGCCCTTGAAACGGTCGATAAAATTATTGTAATGCTGCAGCGCCAGAATGGTCGTCGGCACCAGAACCGCGACCTGTTTGGAATCCATCACGGCTTTAAAGGCTGCGCGCTGCGCGACTTCCGTTTTACCGTAACCCACATCCCCGCATAAAAGCCGGTCCATGGGCACGGGTTTTTCCATATCCGCCTTGATCTCTTCCGCGCATTTGAGCTGGTCGGCGGTCGGCTCAAAGGAGAATTTCTCTTCGAATTCCCGTTGCCATGAGGTATCCGGTCCGAAGGCGTAGCCCGAGGCGGACTGTCTTCGCGCGTACATTTGAATATATTCTGCCGCAAGCTCTTTGACAGCGCCCGATACCTTGGTTTTGGCGGCGCACCATTCGGCCGTCCCCAGCCGGTTGAGCTTCGGCGCGGCATCGGAGGCACCGATGTATTTTTGGATCAGATCCATCTGCTCCGCAGGCACATAAAGGACATCCTCTTTGGCGTAGGATATCTTCATGTAATCCTTGCTGATCCCTTCGAGCTGTATCTGATGGATGCCTTCGTATCGGCCTATCCCGTGGATCTCATGCACAACGTAGTCACCGGGCTGTATGTCCGAGAAAAATGCTTCCCGCTCTTTTTTGGTTTTTTTAACGGTCGGGCTTTTCTTTTCCGAAGCGGCAATGCCGCCGTACGGGAAGATGAGCAATTTTTTTATGGCAAAATCCATGCCGTGATGCAGGGGTGACTCCATAAGCGTGATCTCACCGGGGATCAGACGATCCGAATGCTTTAAGGCATATGTTTCCAGCAAATTGTCAAGACTGGCCTTTTGATGTGCGTCCAAATACGTTAAAATCACCGTATAGCCGTTTTGCATATAAGATGCCAGTTGCTTTATGAATATATTGATATTGCCCCTGTATTCGATCACATCGGCGCAGGCGGCATTCATTTTACTTTTGGGATTTAAATACGGTGCGGATTGCTCCACCGTCGAAAGCGCGATCACTCTGCTTTGCTCCGCGATCTTCATAAGGTCGGGATAATCCGCAAAAATATTCATCTGGCTTTTGAACGCCAGCCCGGTCTCGTTGAACGACTCC
>DAITPG010000078.1:0-9945 GCA_036833715.1 Eubacteriaceae bacterium
AACTTTTGTTTTAACAAATTTAGCAACAAGATAAAAACCGAAAATCAAAACGGACACGTTGTTGTTTCGGCCGTTCTGTCCTATAAAAATGATTTTTATGTAGTCAACGAAAATCAATACATGTCCACGCTTCAAAATCATAAGGCGGCGGAAGTTCTTTCCTTATACGCGCAAAAGCTGGACGGAGCCTTCTATCCCTTGGGAGGCAACGAATTTATCATTATCTGCGGAAGGGAAAAGCTGCAGCTCGTTACCGATCATTTTAAAAATATCGAGCCGCTTACAACCATTCCCGCCGATACCGTCTATCATGTTAAAATCGGCATCGGCTTTGGTGACACTCCTGCGCTTGCGCGGCGTCACTGCGTCATCGCGTCAAACAAAGCGCTGTTTGAAGAGCAGAGCGCCGCATACATCGCTTATGACGCGCGCACGGTGGTCGGGCCCGTCGCCAATCAAAAAGCGCAATCGGGCGAAAAAATTTACACGGACCGCCTGCTTGCCATTTCCGAACGCACGGGGCTGAGCATCAATTCCATTTATAAGATCGAATCATTGATCAAAGATGAGCATATCCGCGAATTTACATCTCATTCGCTCGCCCTGCATCTGGGTGTTACCCCGCGCACGGCCAACCGCATCATCAACAGGCTCGAAGAGCACGGTTATCTGTTTGAGATCGGCCGGCATGTGATCGGCACGCAGGGGAGGCCCAGCCGTGTGATCAAGATCAATTTTGGTTGAATGATCCGTTTTTGGCATTGCTTCGCAAAATATTCGCGTTTCGCTGAATTGTTTTACAATAAAGCCGACTTCTGATATAATGAAACGAGTTTTGATGATAAGAAGGAAAAATGAAAGATAGATTATATAACGAGATTTTGCCCAATGTATTAAAGCCCGTGCGCTATGTGGGCGGCGAATACAATATGGCACGCATGAAAGACGGTGCCGTCAACTTTGCGTTTGCATTTCCCGATACCTATGAAGTGGGAATGTCTCACATGGGCATGAAGATCCTTTACGGTCTTCTTAATGATATGGACGATGTCAACTGCGAAAGGGTCTTTGCGCCTATGCCCGATATGGCACAGCAGCTGAAAGAACACGGCTTGCCGCTGTATTCACTCGAAACGTACAAACCGCTTGATGCATTTGATTTTGTCGGATTTTCCATTCAATATGAAATGTGCATGACGAATGTTTTATATATGCTCGATCTCGGCCGCATCCCGCTTTTAAGCAAAGATCGCGGAGAAAACGCTCCCATCGTGATGGCAGGCGGCCCCTGCTGTGTAAATCCTGAGCCGTTCTGCGATTTTTTCGACATCGTTGTCATCGGCGAAGCGGAAGAGCTGCTTCCCGAATTGATGCGCCTTTACGGTAAGGCCTCCTCCCGAAGCGATTATCTCGCCCAGGCGGCGCAGCTGCAAGGCGTCTATGTGCCCGCGTTTTATGAAGTGGAATATGACGAAAACGGCAAGATTCTCCGACGCACTGCATCAAGCGGCGCGCCGGATATTATCAAACGCAGGATCGTCAAAGACCTCAATACGTCCTATTTTCCTTCAAAGGTGATCGTTCCGTTTACAGAACCCGTCCATGACCGCATCATGGAGGAAGTGATGCGCGGCTGCCCGCGCGGCTGCCGTTTCTGCCAGGCCGGCTTTATTTACCGTCCCGTCCGTCAAAAAAACACGGAAACCGTTAAAAAGCAATTGGATGATTTGATTGAATCCACCGGTTATGAGGAGATTTCGCTTGCCTCTCTCAGTACCACCGACTATAAGGGCTGCGAAGATGTCATCCGCTATATTATGGAAGAATATAAGGAAGAAAAGATTTCGATATCCCTGCCTTCACTGCGCATCGACCGGTTCAGCGTCAATATGGCCAAGGAAATCCAAAAGGTAAGGCTCGGCGCATTGACCTTCGCGCCCGAAGCGGGAAGTCAGCGCATGCGCGACATCATCAATAAAAATCTTAACGAAGAAGAAATTTTGGCAACCTTGGAGGAAGCCTTTAAGATCGGCTTCACCAAGATCAAGCTTTATTTCATGATCGGTTTGCCCTATGAGACGGAAGAGGATATTGCCGCCATATCCCTTCTTGCCGATAAGATCATGGTGATGTATTTTGGACTTAAATTAAAAAGCAAATTCCCGACGATCTCCGTGAGCGTCGGATGTTTTGTACCCAAGCCGTTTACGCCGTTTCAATTCGGCGGTCAAAATTCACGCGAAGAGTTTGAAACCAAACAAAAAATCCTTCAGCGCACGCTCAACCGAAAGGTGAAGCTGAGCTATCCGCACCCGGAGCTTGCTGTGATCGAAGGCGTTTTTGCGCGCGGAGACCGCAGACTCAACAAAGTATTGCTGCGTGCGTATGAGAGCGGCTGTTATTTTGATTCCTGGCCCGATTACTTCAATCTTTCCGCATGGGAAAAGGCTTTTGAGGAGGAGGGGCTAAATTACCCTGCGCTCGCGCAGCGAAATTTCGCCCAAGACGAAACGCTTCCCTGGGATTTCATCGATATCGGCGTCGACAAAAGCTTTTTCATCAAAGAAGCCGAAAATGCGTGCCTTGCGGCTACCACAAAAAATTGCTACGAGTCTTGCGCAAACTGCGGCATCAATCAGGCATACGGCAGGTGTGATTTTGAGATATAGGATTTGCTATCAAAAAAATAACGAATTGATCTTTATATCCCATCTGGATCTCCAGCAGACTTTTCAGCGCGCTTTCAGAAGGGCCAAATTCAAATTGATTTTTTCGGAGGGCTTCAATCCCCATCCGAAGCTCACCTTTTCGCCGCCGCTCACTTTATTCGTCAGCTCCGCGGAGGAATATCTGGATGTGCAGATGGAATCCGATGTTTCCGAAGAGGAATTGAAAAAACGCCTTCAGGGAGTGCTGCCGCCTTCTCTGCTTGTCAATCATATCCGCAGGCTTACGGATCAGGATCAAGCGTTGTCCGAACTCATCGGCATGGGAGATTATACGATCATCCTGGAGCTTGAGGGGATGCCTGACAACATCGGAATCGCGCTTACCGAATTGCTTAACGCGCCCGTAATTTCGGTAAAAAAACGCAACAAGCAAAAAAAGATCGTCGAAAAAGATATAAAAAGCGGCATTTATGCATTTACTTATCAAAAAACGGGAAATCTATTGACGATTGAGTGCGTGCTTTCGCTTGTCAACAATACACTTCTCAATCCCACCACTGTGGCAGCGGCGTTATTTGAAAATATCCCCCAACTCGCCGGTGCCAAAGTTACGGCCATACGCAAAAACCGAATATTTCCGCCCGAAAAATAAAAAAAAAGAGCTCGTTTCGCCCCTTTTATGATATAATATCTCAGTATGCTTTCAATTAAGTAATCAATGTTAAAGATGATCGAATAGAGACATGTTAACAAAAAATTTCAAGGAGAAAATTTTATGGTTTCCGCAAGCGATTTTAAAAAAGGCCTTACGTTTGAAATGGACGGAGACGTGTTTGTCGTCGTAGATTTCCAGCATGTAAAACCGGGTAAAGGCGCGGCTTTTGTCAGAGCAAAAATCAGAAACATCATGACCGGTTCACTTGTTGAACGCACTTTCAAGCCGGAAGATAAATTCCCCAAGGCGATGATCGAAACAAAAGAAATGCAGTACCTCTATAATGACGGCACGCTCTATTATTTCATGGATCCCGAAACTTTCGATCAGATCCCGCTCGGTTTGGATAAAGTGGAAGATGCCATCGTATACATCAAAGAAAACATGACCGCAACCATCAAATTCTTTAAAGGCGCAGCATTTAGTGTCGAAGCGCCCAACTTTGTTGAACTGCTCATTACGGATTGCGATCCCGGCGTAAAAGGCGATACCGCAACCGGCGCAAGCAAACCCGCAACCGTGGAAACGGGCGCAGTCATCACCGTGCCGCTGTTCGTTAACCTTGGCGACACCATCCGTATCGATACCAGAACCGGCGAATACATGTCGCGCGTTTAATCCATTGACTGAAGAAGACAGACGGAAGTTTGTCTTTTTTTATTGCCCTGCCGCAACTGCATACTCAACGCCTGCAATTTTTACGGTGTTCCCTTGATTGAATGGTATTGATTTTTCCAATCGCAGTCATTCCAAAAAAAGAGGCTGAGGTCTTTCACAAATGCGCCTTCCCAATGATTTTTCACTTGCAAAATAACGCATTTAAGCATATAATTTAAAGTTATAAACACTTAAAAAATGTAATGAGCTTCTGTTCCTTTGATTTGTAAATAGTATCATAAATTCATAATTACAAGAAAGGCGGTGATTCGTTTGTCAACGATCGACGATGTGATCAAAGCGGTACTACAATATAATCCGACGGCAGACATAGAAAAAATCAAAAAGGCTTACGAATTTGCGAAAGCCGCCCATCAAACGCAGACCCGTTTAAGCGGCGAAGCGTATATCACGCACCCGGTCGAGATCGCGTTTATACTGGCGGGGCTGCAAATGGATACCGCGACCATCCTTGCGGGCCTTTTGCATGACGTCATTGAAGATACCGCGTATACCTTTGAAGACATCGAGAAGAATTTCGGAAAAGAAGTCGCCGAACTGGTGGACGGCGTCACCAAGATCGCCAAATTGGAATATTCCAATAAAGAAGACCAACAGGCTGAATCCTTCAGAAAAATGTTTATCGCCATGGCAAACGATATCCGCGTGATCATCATCAAACTTGCGGACAGACTGCACAACATGCGTACGCTTTCGGCCATGCGTAAAGAAAAGCAGATACAAAAATCCAATGAAACGCTGGATATCTACGCGCCGATCGCTCACCGTCTGGGTATTTTTAAGATCAAATGGGAATTCGAAGATCTCGCTTTGCGCTACCTCGAGCCCGAACAGTATTATCAGCTTGTCGAAAAAGTGGCTCAAAAAAGACAGGAACGCGAAAAATACATCGAAGACTTCGTCAAGATATTAAGCGATAAACTGCTTAAGGAAGGCATATCCTACAATATCGAAGGCAGACCCAAGCATTTTTACAGCATCTACAAAAAAATGCAAAGCGGTAAAAATTTTAATGAAATTTACGACCTTACGGCGGTACGCGTGCTGGTAGACAGCGTCAACGACTGCTACGCCGTTTTGGGCTGGGTCCATACACTTTGGAAACCGATCCCCGGCAGAATCAAAGATTATATCGCCATGCCCAAACCGAATATGTACCAGTCGCTGCACACCACCGTGATCGGCCCAGGCGGCTCGCCGGTTGAAATTCAGATACGGACAAAGGATATGCATCGGATCGCCGAATACGGGATCGCCGCGCATTGGAAATACAAAGAAGGCAAAAAGGGTTCCGACGAGCTTGCCGAAAAGCTGCATTGGCTTTGGGAAATCAAGGAATTGGAAGAACAGCTCCACGATTCGGATGAATTTATGGAGACCGTCAAGAAAGATTTGTATACCGACGAGGTTTTTGTCTTTACACCCAAAGGAAAAGTCATCGAACTGCCCACGGGTGCCTGTCCGATCGATTTTGCCTACCGCATCCACTCCGATGTAGGCAACAAATGCGTCGGAGCCAAAGTCAACGGAAAAATGGTGCCGATCCATTCCAAACTCAAAAGCGGCGACATCGTGGAAGTCATCACCAGCAATTCATCCAAAGGCCCCAGCAGAGACTGGCTGAAAGTCGTCGTAAGTTCACACGCAAAAAACAAGATACGCACCTATTTCAGAAAAGCCGACCGCGAAGAAAATATCGCTAAGGGCAAAGATCTGTTGGAACGCGAGATCAAGCACTCCAAACTTGCGTTTAATGAAATCATAAAAAACGATTATTCCGATTTTATTTTTAAACGATTCAATGTAACCGGCTGGGAAGACCTATATTCGGCAATCGGTTACGGCGGAATCAAACCCGGATACATTATTCAACGCGTCAAAGATAATTTTAAACAGGATTTTCCCGTGGCGGAACCCGTTTCGATCGTTCAGTCACCTAAGCCCGTCAATAAAGGGAAATCGGTCCATGTCCAGGGACACAGCGACCTTGCGGTCAAATTCGCGAAATGTTGTTTGCCTGTGCCGGGCGATACCATCATGGGCTACATAACCAGGGGCAAAGGCATTACCGTTCACCGCGCAGACTGTATAAATATCAAAAATTCCGACGAAATGGACCGGCTCATCGATGTGGACTGGGTCGATGAATCCATTCCGAGCGAAAAATTTTCTGCCGAGCTCGTCATCAAAGCCAACGACCGCAAAGGCCTCATCAGCGATATCAGTACGATTATCAGTAACGAGGGCATCAGCATTGCGGGATTTACTTCCAAAACCAACAAAGACGGCATCGTTCATATGAGCCTTGATATCATTATTCAAAACACCAAACAGGTAGACCGTTTGATCGGAAAGCTGTCATCCATATCCAATCTGATTTCTGTCTACAGGATTTAACTGTTCCTTGCACAATTCACATTAAATAATGGATTTAATGTGTTTTTTGTTCGCCTTTTTAAGTTGCGTTGATTCTTTGCACACGAGAGAACTACTTCGCATATTCTGATTACAGAACAGACGGAGCAGGAGGTAACCGCGCAATGAACAAACTCATGAAATTGTCACAGCTCGGATGCGGGGAAAGCGCTCAAATATTCAAAATTGTTACCGATGAAAATACGAGGAACAGATATGCAGTCATGGGCGTAGCCGTAGAATCGGAAGTTACCCGATTATTCACCAAGCGGAAGGGTCCGGCTTCCTATCTGGTAAACGGTATATTGGTTGAAATCCATGATAAGGACGCATCCAATATTTATATTGCAAAAAAACTGGATATTTGAAAACGGATATCAAAACCACGCAATAAGATAAAAATAGAAAAAGGGCATCGTTAAATGCCCTTTTTCTAAATATATGATTGAGAATTAGGTGTAAATGGCATGTAAAATAATAATTTTCGTATTCTATCCCGATAAAATTTATTTGTAGAATCCGATCATTTATTATATACTTATACTTGGATTGACCGGCTCACTGTAAATCCCCGTTCTGCATACCATGCCCCTTAAAACCGATCAAAAATAATCCGAAGCCCGTAACACACCCCACCTGTACCAATCCCGTCCCATACGCGATGTGTAACCCTATACAGCCGAAGCCCCTCATCAATAAAGACCATTGCCGTAACCCCTATGCCCTTCAGTCAATCCAAATATGATGTATGCCCCTATTATAGCAAATCAAACGAAAAAAAAATCAAAACTGCACAAAATGCATGTTTTGTGTAATTATTTGCACCGATTGAGATTTACGGCACTATTAAATACGCATAAAGAGGACAAGAAGATGATCAGGACAGCTATTTGTGACGACAATACGCTTCATTTAAATTACACGCAAAATCTGGTAAGAAATCTGTTGGGCTCAGCATCCGCTATTGCGCTTTACGACAACGCTCACGAATTTGCCGATATTTTGGAAAATGAATCACCTATCTATGATATGGTATTGTTGGATATCGATTTGGGTAATGTTTCGGGTATCAAGCTTGCTCGAAAAATCAATGAGATCAATCCTTTCTGCCAGATTATTTTTATTTCGGGCTATTTGAATTACGCATTGGAAGTTTATGATACAAAGCACACCTATTTTATAATCAAAACCGAAATCAAAAAAAGACTGCCTGCCGCAGTCGAGAAAGCAATCGCAAATTTAAACGCGGTCAGGGGACAAGCGCTTATTGTCAGGCAGCGCAATAAAATGCTCTCGCTTGATTCTAATGATATTTTATATTTAGAAAGGGATAAACGGGTAACCGTGATCCATACGGCAGATAATGAATATTCCGTTTATGAAAAACTTAACGAGCTTCATCCCAGATTGCACAGCGATGATTTTGTCATCTGCCACAACAGTTATATCGTTAACTTAAACAAGGTCAAGGAATTTGATAAAAACGAATTTGTCCTCATTAACGGAAATTCCGTACCTATCAGCCGAAATTACCATACCCTTGTCAAAGAAAAATTTCTCAAATTTACCGGAGAACATTTATAAATCTTACTTATTTGAAAAATAGCATCATGGAGTAAAGCGATGACGTACGATATAATTTCTTTTATTTATCAATCAATCACCTCGTTTTTGATCATTTATTTCTTCAGGAATATGTTAACGCCAAAGAAAATCGGATTTAAATGGTACTTAATTGATTTTTTAATTTTTATTGTTTTTATAATTTTACATATTATTTTAAAGGAACTATTGATTATTAAGTCCATATTCTTCATATCTTTTTTATTTAGTTATCTACATTTCGGATTCAATGAACCAATCGGAAAAAAAATCTTTTATTTACTTTTTCCGCTTATTGTATTTAGCATAACTGAGAATTTGGTTGCGGTGATCGTAATAAAGATTTTTAATTTACCGATTAATTATTTTAAAATTAACATGATCGGTTTTTTTACAATTAATATTTTTTGTGCATTGATTGATTACATTTTATTCTCAACGATTATTGTGATTGCCAAAAAAAATTCTTTTTATGTAAAATCAATCGATTTATTTAAGCTATCAATTTTTCCCTTAAGTCAATTTATCATTTTATTTTTCATATGCATTTCATTAGTTAGTGATAATAAAAAAGTTATCATGTATCTATTCATCGGGGCCCTGCTTATCTGCCTCATCAGCGATATCTTTTTGATACAAACGATCAAACGAATTTCGGAAATGTCCAAAACCGAGATTGAGCATCGGTATCTGATTCAGCAAAACAACCTGCAAATGCAGCATTACACCACATTGAAATATCAAATCGAATCGATGCATGTATTGCGCCATGAAATCAACAATCACATGCAGACCATTAAAATTTTGATGGACAAAAACGAGACCGAAAAAGCCAAAAACAGCGTGGCCGCTTTAGGCGAAATTTATGATCAATTCCTAAACACAGGATATTGTGAAAACAAGATCGCGGATGCGGTGCTGCATAACAAAATATCATACGCAAAAGACAGGGATATAGACCTTGATATCCGCTGCGCGATCCCGGAAGAAATATCCGTACGCGACATCGATCTGATGACGATTTTCTGCAATGTATTGGATAACGCCATTGAGGCCTGCGAAAACACCATGCAAAGCAGAAGCCTTTCGCTTCACTGCGGTATAAAATCCGGCTATCTTACGATCAAATGCGTTAATTCAAAGTCGAATGAGTATAGAATAGCGGGGGATGATTTTGTAACAACCAAAGAGGATAAATCCAATCACGGCTACGGGATTAAAATCGTAAGGCAGATCATAGAACAATACGACGGAACGGCGGTATTCGAGGACAAGGGAGATCATTTCCTGACGCTTATCAACCTAAAATGCACTGCTGGGGCTGTCGCATGAGAAGAAGTCGGTCTGCGCCATTTTTTTTCATGCGCTGTCACGCTTAATAAGGATTGAAAATAAAAAAAGGCTTTGAGCCTTGTTTTTCTAGAATGATGGTGCTGAAGAGAGGAATCGAACCTCCGACCTATTGATTACGAATCAATTGCTCTACCGACTGAGCCACTTCAGCACATAAAAATTACCGCACAAATCGGTAATTGTTACTATATCATAAACCAATCAATTAATCAAGTAAAAAATGATTCTTTGTTAATCATCCAGAAAAGTTATTCATCGTAGCAATTCTCAAACAAAAACCCTTGCAGTCAAAGGGATTTAAAACCGACGGGATTTTATTATTAATCCCGCCGTTTCATTTTCATCCCAACCAAATTTTTTATAATGTTCTGATTTTTGTTGCTTAGAAAAGTAGTCTGATTTAAGCATTCTGCTTGCTCATGTAAATACCCAGTGCCGTTTTCATCCTTTCAAGCCCTTCCTGTATAAATTTTGTGGGGCAGGCAAGGTTCCAACGTTCAAATCCTTCGCCTT
>DAITPG010000079.1:0-9864 GCA_036833715.1 Eubacteriaceae bacterium
TTCCAAAACCGAGATATCCGTTGCGAGAAGCAGGGTGGATATTCATGAAAATACGATCCTTGAAAATCAAAAAGAGATCCATGAGCTGACCCGCACGCTCGATAAGCTGAAAGCGTCCAGGCGGGAGCTTTTCGCATCTCTGGAATCGGCTCTGATTGAAAGCAACAACAAAAAAGCGGCCTATGAAGCCGGCAAGGCCGAAGCCGAAAAGATTGGAGAAAAATACCGCGACGGCGATAAATATATGCAAAAGCTGCGTGAAGAGATCGGCAGCGTGGAAAGAAGCATCGACGCGCATCAGGCCAAAGCCAATGAGCTGGCCGCATCCATCCAGAACAGCGATTATATCATCGAAAGCCTGCTAGGCGAATCCGCCCTTCTTAAAGAGGAATATGAACGCCTGCTTGCGGAAGCGGAAAAACTCTCCGCCCAGACGCCTCCCGGAGTCAAAGAAGCCGAACAGTTATTTTCGGAGGCCGAAAAGAAACGACGGTTTTCTTTGAACAAATACGAGGCCTATAAAGAAGACCTGCGCGCCTTAATCACCAAGCTGCAGACGGACGAATCCCGTTTGAAGCTTTTGTCCGGATACGAAAACAGCATGCAGGGCTACCGCTTTGGCGTGCGAAAACTGGCCGAACAGAAAAAAAGCGATCCCGTCCTGCAAAAAGGGTTATTCGGTGCGGTAGGAGAGCTGATACGCACCGAGGAAAAATACAGCGAGGCCGTCACCAAGGCATTGGGCGGAGCGATGGAATATCTGGTTGTCGAAAGCGAGGATACCGCGTCCTACTGCATCCGGCTGCTTAAAACGCGCAGCTGGGGCCGCATCACCTTTCTGCCCAGAAGCATAGTAAAAGGCGGCAGAGGACGAAATGAGGACGACGCGCGCCTGCTTGCGATGAAAGGCTGCATCGGCTACGCCAGCGACCTTGTCAGCTGCGACCAGGAGTTTGCCGCGGTCATCGAAAACCTGCTGGGGCGCACCTTTGTTGTGGACACCATCGAAAACGCCGTGGAGATCGCGCGAAAAACTTCGCACAGGCAAAAGCTGGTGACGCTGGATGGTGAGGTATTGATGCCGGGCGGCGCCATGGTGGGCGGCAAAAACAAGGACGACGACGAGGGCGTGCTGAGCCGCCGAAACGAAATCGAAAAACTGACGGGGCAGGTAACAGAGCTCCGCGCGCAATACGAGAGAAAGCTGCTGGAAAAAACGGCACATGACGCTAAGACCGCGCAGGCGGATGAAGCCTTGAAAGCGGCGCAGCAAAAGCTCAACGAGCTGCAAAAGGAACAGGGAGCGTACCGCCAAGTGGTTTTGGGCAAACGGGAGCGGGCGCAGGAGGCAGAGCGGAAGATCGCCGTGCTCGCGGCACAAACCGAGCAGCAAAGGCTCAAGCGGCTCGAAGACGAAAAAAACATGGCAATGCTGGGTGAGCAGCTTACCATCCTGCAGCATTCGCTTGAAGAAATCCGTACGGAAACGACCAAGACTTCTTCGGGTGCTTATAAAGAAGATTATCTGCTGGCGGTCAAAAGCGCAAACGAGTCCGAAATCGAACGGATCAAGGCGGAGGAAGCGGTATCGCAGCTCGAAGAGCGCATGGCGAATCTCGAAGAGAAGATCGCCGAGGTGGACGAAGCTAGACAGCAGAAGGAAAATCTTATCGAGAAGCTGCAGGGCGATATCACGGCTTTGCGTGAGCAGATCGAATATTACACCGAAATCGACAAAGACTATGATTTGACGCGAAAAGAGCTCGACCAGCTTTACGGCAGTCTGACCGCCAAAAAAAGCAAAAGCGACGCAGAATATATTTCAGTCAACGACAAGATCATTATGCTCAATAAGGAACGCACCGCGGTCAGCGAGCAGTTATCCAAAACCGAATTGACGATCAACCGCGCCGAAGTGGAGCTGGAGCATCTTCAAAAGGATATGATGGAGGATTACTCGCTCAGCTACGCGGCTGCGACAGAATATAAAACCGACATTCCCGATCTAAACAAAAACATGGCCGTCGTTGCGGAGTTAAAAGAAAAGATCAAAAAGCTGGGCAACATCAATGTGGACGCGTTGGAGGAATACAAGGACGTCAAAGAACGCTTTGAAACCATGAGCACGCAGAAGGAGGACCTTGTAAGCGCAAGAGAAGAGCTGGTGAAGGTCATCAAGGACTTGTCATCCAGCATGATGCACCAGTTTATGCAGCAGTTCAACCTCATTCAAAAAGAATTCAACGATGTGTTCTGCAAACTTTTCAGCGGCGGGGAAGCGCGCCTTGTGCTTACCGACCCCGACAACATCATGGAAAGCGGCATCGACATCATCGCGCAGCCGCCCAAGACAAAGCTCAAGAACATTGCGGCTTTGTCGGGCGGAGAAAAATCCATGACGGCGGTATCGCTGATCTTCGGCATCCTCAAAATCAAGCCGTCTCCGTTTTGCGTGCTGGATGAGATCGACGCGGCGCTGGACGATGCCAATGCCAACCGATTCTGCGAATATCTGCTGTCCATCCGCAAAAGCAACCAGTTTGTGATCATCACGCATAAAAAGAAAACCATGGAAATCGCCGACAGCCTGTACGGAGTGGCTATGGGCAAGGACGGAGTTACGCAGACTTATTCCGTCAAGATGTCTCAAATCGGCGAAACGGGAGCTGTTCATGCCTAATTTTTGGGAAAAAGGATTTTTTAAAACAAAAAAGACCATCACCGAACGCATCAAGGAAGTGTTTACGGGAACCATTGACGATGAGCTGTACGAGGAGCTTATCGAGATTTTGGTGCTCAGCGACGTGCCGTACGCGATAGCCGAAAAGATCATCGAGGAAGCCAAAAAAACGCTGTCCAAAAGCGGCAAAGGCGACGAGGCCGAGGTGCGCAGGGCGGTGGCGCAAAGCGCGCTGGGTTTGATCGAAAACACCAAAAAATTCGAAGGCCTGCAGTTTCCGGCGATGCTGCTGGTAAGCGGCGTTAACGGCGTGGGAAAAACGACCACGATCGCCAAGCTGGCAAATCTGTATAAAAACCAAGGCAAGAAGGTTTTGCTTGCGGCGGCGGACACGTTCCGTGCGGCTGCCAGCGAGCAGCTGGGTGTTTGGGCGCAGCGGCTGGATGTGCCCATTATCCACAGCGCATTGGGACAGGACCCGTCGAGCGTCGTGTTTGACGCGCTTCAGTCCGCCAAGGCAAAAAAGACCGATCTGGTCATTTGCGACACGGCGGGCAGGCTGCAAAACAAAAAAAACCTGATGCAGGAGCTTGATAAAATCTACCGTGTCAGCGAAAAGAACCGCGAAAACATCCGCCTGTATACGCTGCTTGTTCTTGATTCGATGTCGGGGCAGAACTCGATCTCCCAGCTGCGCAGCTTTTCGGAGATCGCAAAGCCGGACGGCATCATCCTCACCAAAACCGACGGCTCCGCCAAGGGCGGCGTGCTTCTAAGCATCGCCTCAGAAACGGATGTGCCCGTGTGGTTTGTGGGCACGGGAGAGACGGTAGAGGATATCGCCGAATTTGACGCGAAAAGCTATATCAGCGCGATTTTGGAATAAAGATTGTCAGACGTTTGTTCCGACTGCAGAAAATAAAGTGAATCAATTGAATATTAATGTCCTATAGCAGAGTTTTTCATGCTCTCGCTTTTGTCTGACAGCGTCGCACCGCATAAAATTATTACGCCTTGCCTTCGCGCTTTTCAGTGCGACTGCCATTAAATTGACTTTATCGGTATGTTAAAATCTTTTTTTCTGTCGCGGCGTTGAAAAGTCGGTAAAATGCCAATTTAAGATGAATTCGATGTTCATCAAACCTAGTTTTTGATGAGTTATCATTTCAACAAACATAATGCTTTGGATTTCGGTTTGTCAGAAATTGAAGGAAAACCGCTTTGCTTTGATGCGCTCGACCATTCAACATGGGTAAAAACCGAGCTGTATGATTTCGGTTGGGGAGATGAAATCGGATATGAAACTGCCCGTGCTTTCTTTTGAGGAATCATTTCTTTTGGTAAAAGAATCGCAGATAAAGGATAATCGTTACGGCGCGGCGGCAACGATCCTAAAGCGGCATCAAAACGAATTGCTCGAAACCTGTTCAGAGCTATTTCAAATTAGAAATGAAGCATTCAAACATAAACATTTAATAGAAATATTCAGGCTTGACATCCCCTATAAACGATCCGAAACGAAGGAAAATAATTATGAAGAAATCGGTGAAGCCTTCGCAAAGTGGAAGCTTCTTGCGGATTTGGTGAAGCCATATCAAAAATAAAAACGGCAGATGATGATTCCGCCGTTTTTTTTATTGCTATTTGGTTTTTCTCACATACTTTTTGCCGGAAGACGAGGATTCGCTTCCTTTTTTTCTGCTTTCCCAGCCGTAATCGTTGTTTCTGTCATTTTTTTGCTCGTCGCGGCGGTTGTAGCTTTTTTCAGATCTGGTGCCCGGTTTTCTGCCCGCGCTTGCAGGGCTTGCTTTTTTGTCGCTGTAGGCAAAGCGTACGGTCTTGTTTTTGATCTTGGTGTTCTGCATCTTCTGCAGCACTTTTTCGGCGTCTTCCTTAAGCAGCTCCACCGTGCAGGTATCGGCATAGATGGTGATTTTGCCAATCCTCTTGGATGCGATGCCCGTAGCTTCCACGATAGCCCCTACGATGTAATTTGGGGCGATATTTTCCTTTTTGCCGATATTGATGCTCAGCAGCATTTTGGCGGCTCCCGAAGGATTTCGCAGCCTGTCGAGATAGCTTACCGGATCGCCGAAATTTTCGGCGGGGATCACAATATCCTTCATCGGCGGCATAATGGTTTTATCCTTTTCCGCCAGCATGCCCATCAGCGCGGCGGCGATATCCTTTGCCTTGTGGTTTTCGTCAATCACGCTTTCCACAAATTCGTTCCATTCCTCAAAACGGTGTTCATCGATGGCTGTTTTTATGCGGGTCGCGAAGGATTCGCGGTTTTTCACATCGATCACTTCTCCCGAGGGAAGATCTTTGAAGATCACTTCCGCTTTGGTAAAGCGGCGGATGTCCTCCATCTTGCGCAGCTGGATCTTGTTGGCGATGAGCGTATAGGATACGCCCGCTTTGCCGGCGCGGCCGGTTCTGCCGATGCGGTGGATGTAATATTCGGTCTCCAGAGGAATGTCAAAATTAAACACCGCGTCGATGTCCGTTACGTCGATGCCGCGCGCGGCCACGTCGGTAGCGATCAATATCTCGATTTTGCCGCTCTTATAATCGGCCATGACCCTGTTTCGCAGATTCTGGTTCATATCGCCGTGCAGGCCGATGCATTTATATCCGTCATCGTTGAGATTGTCCACAAGTTCATCCACCATTTTTTTGGTATTGCAGAAAATCAGGGAACGGTTAGGTTTATGATACGAAAGCAAAAGCTTCATGGCCTGGATCTTTTTGCCCTGCGGCACATGGTACGCCAGCTGGGTGATGGTATCGACCGTTTTTTGTTCATTGTCAACGGCCACAAGCTTGGGTTCCTTTTGAAATTCCCGGGTGATCTGCATGATCGCCGGAGGCATGGTAGCCGAAAATAAAACCGTCTGGCGTTCTTCCGGCGCTTCGGACAGGATCAGCTTGATATCTTCATAAAATCCCATGTTGAGCATTTCGTCCGCTTCGTCCAGGATGACGGTCCGGACTTTGTCCAGACGCAGCGTGCGCCTGCGCATATGGTCCATGATGCGCCCCGGCGTGCCCACCACGATGTTGGCCTGCTTAAGCTGACGGATCTGCAGTTCCATCGACTGTCCGCCGTAGACCGTAACAGCCGAAATGTTGGGCTTGTATTTGGCGAATTTTTTGATTTCGTCGCTTACCTGTACGGCAAGTTCACGCGTGGGACACAAAATCAGGACGCGCGGACGGTTATCCGCATCTTCCGACAGCATTTCGACGGCCGGAATGCCGAAAGCGGCGGTCTTGCCCGTTCCCGTACTGGATCGTCCGATGATATCGTTACCTTCCAGAATAAAGGGAATGGCTTCCTTTTGAATTTGTGTCATTTGCGTATATTCCATATCCTCGACCGCTCTTAAAACTTCTTCGGATAAAGGAAGGGTACTGAATAAATTTGATTGCATTGATACTCTCTTTCTTTCTTAAAAAAACAAGGATATGCATATCCCACAGGCAGCTGAAAAACCCGAACCCGCAAAGCGCCATCATTCAACCGCACATAATCCGATCAATGATTCACACTTGCTTGCTGTGTGCATAAGCGCTCATGCTCTCTCGCATATCACCGGCTATGCGTTTCATCCATGAACACTTATGCGCCTTGCCTTCGGCTTTTTCAGGGGTCCTGTTTCGCTGAATTTGTCAGCAATAGGAGGAATGCGATCCCTGTTATAAACATATGACAATTCACATATGTAACTATAATAACATAAAGCCGCATTCGATACATCTATTATTTGTCAATTTCTTGATATTTTTGCATATAATAAGAACATTTTAATGCCGGATATTCATTTTTTTAGGGTATATCGGCTGCGATGTTCTATATTACCATCCCCGCGCATAGGATTGTACTGCAACAGTTTAAGTAAGCACGGAGGATGAAGGGATGAAAAACGAAAGGCCGAAATATGAGCTGAGGCTGAGGAATTCCTCAACCAATTACAGCCGCAGCAGAAACGAAGCCAATAAAGATAAAAACAAAAGCTTTTCGAGTAAAATGACCAACAGCGCGATCGTATGCGTTTTGATACTGATCGTTGTTTCGCTGTTTAAAATGAGCGGAAACGAAACGGCCGAAGGAATTTTAAAAAAGCTGGACGGCCTGATATCCTCTCAAATGGACATCAATCAAACGGTGGATAACGTCGTCGGCTTTGTGACCTCCACGGTTTCCAAGCTCACCGGCAAGGAGATATCCGTCAGCGGAACGCCCGTTAAATTTACATCCCCGGTCATGAACGGAACCCTTTCTCAGGATTTTGTGGATACGGTGCATCCGGTGTTCAATACCGTCGTCAAGCCCACGGGCATTAAGATCGCCACGACGCCCAGCGCCTACATCTATTCGTCCTGCGACGGGACCGTGTCCAACATCATCGATAACGCGGACGGAACCAAGCGGGTGGTGGTGACCTACGATAAAAAAACAAACGTCGTCTATGACGGACTGACCAACGTTTATGTCAAAAAAGATGAAGCGGTCGACCAAAAACAGATCATCGGCATCATGCCGGAAGGAACGGCGCCGGTTTTGTCTTATGAGGTATGGGTAGATAACGAAGCGCAGAATCCGATGAGCTATATCGGCGCAATCAATCAAGATGAGCAAAAATAAAAAGATACTGGGCTTTGTTTTTCTGGCGCTCGTGCTGTTTCTGCTGTTTCAAAACAGGGGAGTCGAAGAGTTTATGATCTTTGTGTTTACCCTGTGCATCCACGAGGTGTTTCATGTGCTCACGGCTTTGTTTTTCGGCTTCCAGGTGGATTCCATCAGCGCGGCCTTTTTTGGACTGAAGCTTTCCTATACCGATAATCGGATCGCGCCCGTCAAAAGCATGTTTGTGTATCTTTCGGGGCCGCTTGCGAACTTTATTTTTGCGCTGGTGCTGGTTTTTTTATCCGATCGTTTTACTATACCCAAAGCCGAATTTTTTATTTTTTACAATCTGCTGTTTGCGCTCATCAATATGATCCCTGCCTACCCCATGGACGCGGCGCGCGCGCTGACCTCGCTGCTCAATCATTTTTACGGCACGGTGACCTCGGTGCGCATCATGTCCTATGTAAGCTATCTGATCAGCCTGCTGATGTTTTTTTCCGGTTTGTATATCTTCATTTTTAAGATCGATAATTTTCTTTTGATGGTGATGGCGATTTTTGTGATGCTGAGCACCAAGCGGGAGCTCGAAAGCTCAAAGATGAATTATTTGATGGGGATCAGCAAGGATGCGGTCTGATCATCGAACCGTTCCTCTTTCGGACATTTTAAAAGGCGGAAGTACTCGCTTCCGCCCATTTTTCTATTCCAAAAACAAAACGTATTTTGAATCGGTCTCAAAAAAGATTTCCCTGTACTTGCTGCTGCCCTGTTTTTCCTGAAACAACACCAACCCGCCTTTATAGGCTTCGTCTTTCTTAAACAGATAAGCGTTTTTGGTGGTGTAGGCCTTGTCCACGTAAATGCCGGATTTGGACAAAAACTCCACCTTATCCGGATTTTTTTCATCCATCTGGATTTTTGTGGTGGCTTTTACGATGGGTTCTATTTTCGATGAAATATAGCTTTTGCATTCGTATTCATTTACCGGCATGTAGCGGTAGCGCTGAATATCCTGCGCAAAAAATTCTTCCGCCACGGCTTTGCAGGCCTTCAGCGAATAATCGAATTCCTCTTCGCCTTCCTCCCACAAAAACTGCATGAGCCATCCCACGCATAACGCGTCGGCCGCCGAGTCGAATGTCTTTTTGGACATAAAATAGACATTGATGCCGCTGCCGTACAGATTATTGTCAAAATACGTGATCCTGCGCGTGAGCTTCTCTTTGGCGCCTGAAAAATAGGATGCCGCGATGTCCGGGTCGTTGATCTGTTGCTTGAGTTCTTCGGATACCATATGTTTCTCCCCAATTTATTGTGCTTACCGTATTATAGCATAATCGCCGCCAAATAAACATGCGGCTTGCCGATATCCTCAAAAGTTGTCATACGATGTCAGACTGCTGTAAAATCCCACATCAAATCCGATCGATACGCAAGAATCAAATCCTTTAACTTAACCGACCCTCTGTTTTGATTTGTTTAGTACAAACAAAGCACTCGGATAATTTCAGTCCGCTTTTAATTTAGATATTTGTCACTCCGCATCTTTTTTGATGGATTGCTTGATGACCTCATATCCGTAAACGGCAACGCCTGCGGCTATAATGCCGTTGATGATGCCGTGAATGATCGCGGTCATCGAAAAGCCGGTCTTGGATATCTGAATCAAAATGCCAAATATAATGCCGGCCAGCCCAAGGCTCTGCGGTATGAGCCAGTTGGGGAAGGTGGGCTGATTTTTAAGAAACGTGCCGATGATGTTTAAAAAGGGTATCAAAATGATGATTTCCTGCGGTAAGGTAAAATCGCTCATAGTATTCACCTCTTGCTACTATATGACAGAGGTAATCAAAACAGAAGCATGAGATGAAGGCTGCCGTAACACGAAACACGGTCCTTTAGCGTAAAGGAAAAACGGTTTCCGCTTGCTATGCTTCATAAGTACTCACAATCGGCAAGCCATCGAGGCATTGAGAACTAAAAACACTATCGAACAGTAATTATTTTTATAATGACAAAAGATGGGGCATTTGAGCCTCATTTTTTTTTGTAAAAGTAAGTAGCGACTCAGCTACGGCATCATTTCTTTTGTTGACAAAAACTTGCGGATATGATTATACTAATATGACGATATCGTCAGATGTGGACAGCGAACCGTTGAATGTTAAAATATAAAGAATTAATATTAATGGGATAGAGGAATACGTTTAAT
This sequence comes from Eubacteriaceae bacterium, assembly GCA_036833715.1. Taxonomy (GTDB): domain Bacteria; phylum Bacillota; class Clostridia; order Eubacteriales; family Anaerofustaceae; genus JBGMEA01. Next base: position 9,529 of record DAITPG010000079.1, read on the forward strand.
TTTACCACTTCAGCTTGGCACGTTACTGCAATCAAGTTAAAAAGACTCTTGCAGGTATTCCTATTTCTGGTGAAAAGCACTCAGCTCTTTCAATATTGATAGCAATCATTCATGTTTAATTATTATTTTGGAACTGAGTATATAGCTAGTTTGATTTTAATGGAACTTTTAATGTTTATACCGTTGTCCATTATAACCATAATTGTAAAAAATTATTTTTCTATCGGTATATATCTTGTATTTCTGTCGCCAATAACTTTAATAATATTAACCCATATATTGGAATGGAATAAACGAAACAAAAATACATATTTTATTTTAACAAATTTACGCGCT
>DAITPG010000080.1:0-9701 GCA_036833715.1 Eubacteriaceae bacterium
GGGGACGCGCTGTTAAAGCTGTCGGGATCTTCATTTTCGCCGTCCTCCCCTTTCATTTGGCAGAAACCGCCGATCGGGAAAAGCCGTAAAGAATATTTGGTGGTCTTCGTCTGCTTTTGCAGCAGGAGCGGACCCATACCGGCAGAGAATTCCTCCACCTTTACGCCGCATTTAACGGCGGTTATAAAATGTCCGAATTCATGCGAAATGATCAATACGCCGAATATCAGCAATGAAACAATGATCGTAATTGCCATAATCTATCCGTTTCCGCCGCCGAAGGCAGCTAAATTAAGTAGTCAGAACGCGGGAAAAAATTGCATGAGTACATATACGGCGGCAAAGGCAAAAAGCATGCTGTCGATACGGTCCAGGATGCCTCCGTGGCCGGGCAGCAGATTGCTGTAATCCTTGGCTCCGAACTTTCTCTTGATCATGGAAGCCGATAGATCACCAAACTGAGCCGCTATCCCTATAAGTATTCCCGAAATGATCAAAAATTCCAATGAAACGGCTTCATAGCCGAAGAAACTTCGAAGAACCGCGGAACCCACACACACAAGCACGGCGCCGAAGAAGCCGGCAATACTGCCTTCCACCGATTTTTTAGGGCTTATCTGCGGAATAAGCTTATGCTTGCCAAATCTGATGCCTATAAAATAAGCTAAGGTATCACAGCCTATGCAGGCAAGAATGATGGTCATAAACAGCCAGATGCCGTAGATGCCGTATAAAATATGGGTGGCAAGCGCCAGAAACAGAGAAACATAAATGAGGCCCCAAACCATATACACGGTTTTTTCGGCATCCGCTTCGTGATTAAAAATATCTTTCATAAAAATGAGCAGAAGCGATACGATAAAAACCGTAAAAAAGAAATCGGGATAATAAGAGGCGGTTATGATAAGGTCGGTGCCGAGCAGCGCCATAAAAATAATATCAAACCAGTTTTTGGAATGGCTGACCGTAGTGATATATTCATACAAAGCGGCGGCATTGACGATCAATATCAAACCGAATAAAGCATACTTACCGATGAAAACGATAATTGCCAAAAAAACAAGCCCAACGATCCCTGTAATCACTCTCTGTTTCATCTCACTCACAAACCTCCGTAGCGCCTGCTTTTTTTTTGATAATATAAGATCGCATCATCGAAGTCGGATTTCGTGAAATCCGGCCAGAGGATATCGGTAAAATACAGTTCGGAATACGCCGACTGCCAGATCATGAAGTTGGACAGGCGCGTTTCTCCGCCCGTGCGGATGATGAGATCGGGATCGGGCTGATTTAAGGTATATAAATGACTGGATATAAGGTCGGAATCGATATCTTCCGCGCCCAATTCCCCATTTTTTACTTTTTGGGCGATATGTTGAACGGCGCGGATAAGCTCATCCTTGCCGCCGTAATTGACTGCGATATTTACAAGTAAGCCGGTGTTGTCCTTGGTTTCGTTCTTGGAGAAAGCGATCGTTTCCCGCGCTTTGGCGGGCAGCTTGTTAAGATCGCCAATGAAGTTGAGAACCACATTGTTTGCCTTCATTTCGGCGGTTTCTTTTAAAAGATATTCTACGATCAGATTCATCAGCGTGGCAACTTCGCTGCGCGGACGCTTCCAGTTTTCGGTGGAAAACGTATAAAGCGTTAAAACTTTGATGCCGATCTCGGAGCAATAGGAAATAGCCGTCCGCACGGTTTCAACGCCGAAGCGATGCCCGAACGTCCGTACTTTCCCCTGTTTTTTTGCCCATCGGCCGTTTCCGTCCATGATAACGCCGATGTGTTTCGGCAATGCTTCTTTAAAGATTTCCTGTTGTTTCATTTCACCGTCAAACGGAGCAAAAGTTAATCCGAAAAACCGCTTGGATTGTGCCCCGCATTTTGTATATTATACCATAATTTGCGAAGCAACTATAGTTTTCGAATAATGTTTTGATTTGGGTTAATCAAATTCTAACGTTAAAAGATTTATTCCCATTCAGATGAATGGATATTGTCTCTATTACCTTTTCATAATTTTTGATATAATAAAGAAAATATGGTTGTTTTAGGAGTAGGCTGTGCCATTTTTAAAATTGTTAGTACCGATTATTTTATTTATATTTATTCTGCTGCTTTTGATGGGACGTTTTATTGAAGCAAGGGAAAAATCGAAAAGAACCGGATATGAATTTGATAGTTTAAACAATCAATTAAAAAATACTTATCCGGCTAACAGGTCAGAAAGAGGATATCTTTGTGATATTGATAATACCTTACCGATAAATACCATTGCCTATTTAGTTGCCGAAGACGATTTCATTTACATCGTTACGGAGGAGGATATGCTGCCTAAACTCAAAATCCCATTTGATAATATCATTGATTTCAGTCAAGTGAAATTAAAAGAACTGTATACGGAAAATATTAAGAATATACCTGATACGGATATCATGCATAGTACTATTTACAAATTTGAGTACCAAGACTTAAACACAAAGAAAGTTTTCTATTTTATCTTAGGACTTGACTCACTCAGTTTTAGATTTAATTACAAAACAAATCCTGATCAAATAGTTCGATATTACATAAAAACTCGAATGAAAAAGAGAATAAATGAAGAGAACCCTACAAACGAAGACTTAATGATAATGTCTTTCAAAGATATCAATATCAGACAAGCTTCGGAAGCTGATAAAAAACTTTTTATTGATTTTGCTGTCAAGCTGAGTAATTACAATCGGCAGAATCACAGCGACCAATGCAAATACGATGATTACGACGCGGTGATCGCTGCGATAAAAAAACATGCCGGGGAAACCTTTGACAATAAAAATGAAGATACTCTGATTTTTATCGCTGAATTGGATGGGATACCCACAGGCTATGCTTTGGGAAGAATTTTCGAAGAAAGCGCAACGGCTGACAACGGCACGGGAAGAATGGGACTGATCGATGAACTATTTCTTGATGAGACGGCACGCGGTTTGGGATTGGGTAAAAAGCTTCTGACCGAAATAATACATCATATGAAAGAGCTGGGCATAACACGGATCAAATTGCATGCTTACTCTTGGAACCAAAACGCAGTTAAATTATATGAGAATATGGGATTTAAAGAATATGCTGTGTCGTATGAACAATTTATATAAGAAACAAAAAAGGACCTGCTTTGGGTCCTTTTATATCATTTGGACGGTCGTTTAAACCGTCATGATTTCTTTTTCTTTTTCCTTGGTGATGTCATCCACCTTTTTGATGAAATCGTCGAGAAGCTTCTGGATAAGCTTTTCGCCGTTCTTCACTTCGTCTTCGGTAATTTCTTTTGCCTTTTCGGACTTCTTCATGTCTTCCATGCCGGTGCGGCGGATATTGCGCAGCGCGACCTTGCTTTCCTCGGATGTTTTGGCAACCAATTTCACAAGCTCTTTTCTGCGTTCTTCCGTCAGCTGCGGGATCACCAAGCGGATGGCCTTACCGTCATTGGAAGGATTGAGTCCCAGATCGGATGCCATGATCGCTTTTTCGATCGCTTTGATCAGCGAAGCGTCCCACGGGGATACCAGCAGGATGCGCGGTTCGGGAGAGGAAATCGCCGCTACTTGAGAGAGCGGTGTGGCCGATCCGTAATAATCAACGGAAATTTTATCCAGCATATGCGGATTGGCTCTTCCTGCTTTTAAAGTAGACAGATCATGGATCAAGGTATCGATCGTCTTTTGCATTTTTTCTTTTGCTTTGCTTTCAATATCTTTTATCATTTTAATAACCTCCTCTAACAGATCATGGTCCCTATTTTTTCTCCGCATACGGCTTTAACGATGTTATCCGCAGGCATCAGCGGAAAGATTAATAAGGGAATATTGTTATCCATGCACAGGGATGCGGCCGTGGAATCGATGACCTTCAGCCCTTTGTCAAGAATTTCGATAAAATTGAGTTCGTCAAATTTGATCGCGTCTTTATTGATGCTCGGATCGCTGTCATATACGCCGTCCACGTTTTTGGCGGAGAGAATGATCTCCGCTTCGATTTCCGCTGCGCGCAGCGAAGCCGTCGTATCGGTGGAGAAAAACGGGCTGCCAGTGCCTGCCGCAAAAATGACGACTCTTCCCTTTTCCAGATGGCGGATCGCCCGTCTTCGGATATAGGGTTCGCACACCTGCTGCATTTCGATAGCCGACTGCACACGCACGGTGAGCCCGGCCCGCTCGAGCGAATCCTGAAGCGCCAGCGCATTCATCACGGTTGCCAACATGCCCATGTAATCGGCGGTTGCCCTGTCCATGCCGATGCCGGTTCTTCCGCGCCAGAAGTTGCCGCCGCCCACCACGATCGCGATCTCGACTTTCAGTTCGGAAACCGCTTTGATTTCGGCGCAGACCTTTTCCAGCGTTTCATTATCCAAACCGAAGCCTTTGGAGCCTGCAAGGGCTTCTCCGCTCATTTTCAGCAGGACTCGTTTATATTTTGCCTTCATATTTTTCTCCCGATTATGCTATTGTTTATACATCTTAAAAGAAGACACAACTTCTTGTGTCTTCTTTTGATGTCAGGAATTGGATACTTGTTTAGCGATTTCTTCAGCGAAATTCTCGGTTTTCTTTTCGAGACCCTCGCCCATCTGATAACGGGCGAATCTTCGGATTACGATATTTTCGCCGATGGTTGCAATCTTTTCCTTTACATAGTCAGCAACGGTGAAATCGGGATTTTTAACAAAAGGCTGTTCAAGCAGGCAGATGTCTTTATACATTTTTGTTATTCTGCCTTCCACCATTTTTTCCGCGATATTTTCGGGCTTGCCTTCGTTCATAGCCTGGTGTTTAAGGATGGTTTTCTCATTTTCGATGACTTCTGCCGGCACTTCTTCCTTCGTGATGTAGGTAGGATTGGCTGCCGCGATATGCATGGCCACATCCTTTACAAAAGCGAGGAAGTCTTCGTTTTTGGCAACGAAGTCGGTTTCGCAGTTGACTTCAACCAGCACGCCGATCTTGCCGCCCATGTGGATGTAAGAACCGACTACGCCTTCCGCAGCGATACGTCCGGATTTTTTTGTTGCGGCAAGCAAGCCTTTTTCTCTTAAGAATATGATGGCTTTTTCAACATCGCCGTTGGTTTCGGTGAGGGCTTTTTTGCAGTCCATCATGCCCGCGCCGGTTTTTTCTCTTAAATCTTTTACGAGTTCAGCTGTTATCATTCAGATTATCCTCTATTCCAAATTTTCTTTCTCAACAGTGGGTCCCTGTTCAGACAAAACTTCCATGGCGACTTCGGCTTCGGCAGCTTCCGAAACTAGCGCTTTGGGTTCTTCCGAATAGAAAGATTCGCCCTGTTTGCCTTCAAGGATGGCGTTGGCAACCGTCTGAGCCAGTAATGCGACGGCTCTGATGGCATCGTCATTGCCCGGGATGATATAGTCGGCATCATCGGGATCGCAGTTGGTGTCAACCACGCCGACGACAGGAATGTTTAATTTTTTCGCTTCCAAAATAGCGATGTGTTCCTTTTTGGGATCAACAACAAAGATGGCACCGGGCAGTTTTTTCATGGTTTTAATGCCGCCCAGAAATTTTTCGAGTTTTTCTCTTTCGGCTCTTAAATTGATGACTTCTTTTTTGGGTAGGACTTCAAAAGTGCCGTCCGTTTCCATTTCTTCGAGCTTGTGAAGTCTGTCGATTCTTTTGCTGATGGTTTTAAAGTTGGTGAGCGTTCCGCCCAGCCAGCGCTGTGTAATAAAATGGGAACCGCAGCGTTTAGCTTCCTGCTCGATGGCTTCCTGCGCCTGTTTTTTGGTGCCGATGAATAAGACTTCTTTGCCTTCTTCGGCAACGGTTCTTAAAAATTCGCAGGCATCTTCCACCATGACGACGGTTTTTTGCAAATCGATGATGTAAATACCGTTTCTTTCCGTATAGATGTATTTTTTCATCTTCGGATTCCATCGTCTGGTCTGGTGGCCGAACTGTACGCCGGCTTCCAGCAGTTGTTTCATTGTGATATAGCTCATGTTTCCTCCTTGGTTTTCACCTCCGCCCGGTAATAAAGCGGCTTTCACTGATCAGTGCAACCGGCCGCTGTCCGCAGGGCGTGTATACTTTTTTACGCTATGATATTTTATCATAATAATCGCTTATTGGCAAATATTTTTGCGTAAATGCTTATTTTTTTTGCGCTTCATCAAAGAGATAGGGATTAATGATCTTGATATAGGTGCCTTTCATCCCGAGCGAGCGGGTTTGGATGACACCCGCGCTTTCCAGTTTGCGCAGCGCGTTGGATATTACGGAGCGGGTAATCTTCGCTTCGTCGGCAATATTGCTGGCAATCACCAGCCCCTCGTTGGTTTCCATGCCCTTTAATATAAGATCGATCGCCTCCTGCTCCGAAAACGAAAGCGCTGCATAGGCCATTTTTACGGCGGTGATCTGTTTTAGCTTTTCCCTGTACTTGTCTTCCTCGAACTTGATGAGTTCCATCGCGACGATGGCGGCCGCGTATTCGCAGACGATGATTTCGTCATCGGTGAACTGCACGCCGTATTTTGCCAATACGAAACTACCAAGCCTTTTTCCGGAACCGATGATGGGAATGACAAGCAGATAACGGTCTTTGAAAATACATTCTCCTTTTTCGCCGTAAATGCACATGGGTGTTTGCGTATACAGATTGGCGACTGTATCCTTAAAGCTGAGAAGTTCGTTGTTAAAATCGGGCGGAAATTCCTCTTCTTCGAGCGCGGCGTCGTTAATGGTGCAGGCATAGGCGCTGCTGGTGCGGTATGCGATGATTTTTCCTTCGGGATTCGATACATAGGTATTCGCCGAAAGAATTTCGCTCAGCTCGCCCGTCAGCTCGTCGAATGATATGATTTCGGTTGCGGATTTTTTTAAAATTTCATTGAGCTGCTTGATTTGATCGAGTAATGCTCTCATATCCTCCCTGCTTTCGGGGTCAAATGATATATTTGCCCGTATCTTTCATAAAATCTTCTTCTTCATCTTTGAATACGTTTTTTACATAATCCTTGGTGATTACAAATTCTTCGCAGTTGTAATCGGGCGCGTAAAAGGATATTTCCTCAAGCAGTCGTTCGATGACCGTGTACAGTCTTCTGGCTCCGATGTTTTCGCTGGTTTCGTTTTCCAAGAACGCCATTTTTGCCAGAAAATCAAGCGCATCGTCTTCGAATATCAAATCGATTTTTTCCGTCTTTATGAGTTCTTTGTATTGCTTGATGATTGCGTTTTGCGGCTGCGTTAAAATTTTCAAGAAATCTGCTTCCGTCAAGCTGCTTAGTTTGACCTTTATCGGAAATCGTCCCTGAAGTTCGGGGATCAGATCGGATACCTTGCTCATATGAAAAGCGCCGGCACCGATGAAAAGAATGTAATCGGTCTTGATGGCTCCGTATTTGGTATTGACGGTGCAGCCTTCCACAATGGGAAGGATATCGCGCTGAACGCCTTCGCGGGATACGTCCGGGCCTCCGGCTTTGTAACCGCCGCCTACGATCTTGTCGATCTCATCCAGGAAAATGATGCCGTCCTGCTCGGCGCAGCGCAGCCCTTCCTCGGTAATGGCGTCCATATCAAGAAGACGCTGGGATTCCTCGTTTTCAAAGATCTTGCGCGCCTGCGTGACGCTGGTTTTTCGTTTCTTCTTTTTCTTCGGAAAAATGGAGCCGAGCATGCTGCTGACATTCATATTGATCTCGTCGCCTCCGCCTTCGCCGCCGATGACGCCGATGGGAACGCTTTGACTGTCTTCCACCATGATCTCGATCATCATGTCTTCCAGTTTGCCCGCAAGCAGCTCTTGTTTTATCTGTTCACGTTTGGAAAGATTTTCGTTCGGAGATTCATCGGCCACAACCGGCACATCGGCATTGGCCTGGCTACCGCCGAAGAACATTTCATACGGCGTTTTGCCCTCGTCCTTTTTCTTGATCGGCACGATATGGTCAAGCAGTCTTTCATTTACAATATCAGCCACGCGCTCCGAAACTTTTTCGATTTCGCGCTGCTTCACCATGCGTATGGAGGTATTCACCAGATCGCGCACCATCGATTCCACATCGCGGCCGACATAACCGACTTCCGTGAATTTAGTGGCTTCCACTTTAATAAAAGGCGCATCGACGAGTTTGGCTAGCCGTCTTGCGATCTCGGTTTTGCCGACGCCGGTTGGCCCCATCATAATGATGTTTTTGGGCGTGATCTCATCACGCATGTCTTCGGGTATCAGTTTTCGTCTGTATCGGTTTCTGAGCGCGATGGCCACGCATTTTTTGGCTTCCTGCTGTCCGATGATATATTTATCCAGTTCTTTTACGATCTGGGAAGGTGTTAAATCTTTCATTTTTTGATGACCTTTCCTATTGTTTGATAAAAAAGCCGTATTGGGGCAATACTTTTATAGATTGATGACTTTGATATGATCGTTGGTGTACACACAGATTTCGGATGCGATCAGCAATGAATTTTTGACAATGTCTTCGCTGGCAAGCTCGCTGTGACGGGCAAGCGCCCGCGCGGCCGCCATGGCGTACATGCTGCCGGAACCGATGGCTGCCACGCCGTCATCGGGTTCGATGACTTCGCCGCCGCCGGAAATAATGAGCACATTTTCTTTGTCGCAGGCGATGATGAGCGCGTCCAGCTTACGCAGCGCTTTGTCGCTTCGCCAATCCTTGGCAAGTTCAATGGCTGCTCTGGGCAGGTTGCCTGAATATTGTTCGATCTTCGCCTCAAACTTTTCGGACAGCTCAAAAGCATCCGCTACGCTGCCCGCAAAGCCGACGGCGACTTTGCCGCCGTAAATCGTTTTGACTTTTTCCGCTGACGATTTCATAATGGTGGTTTCGCCCAGAGTGACCTGTCCGTCCCCTCCGATGGATGTTTGTCCGTTTCTTTTTACTGCCAGTATCGTTGTAGCACGAAACATTTTAAATACCTCGTCAAATTTTTGAATTTATATCAATTATATCATAAATTAAAAATGCATCATAGCGAGTATTCATAATTTTCACGAAATAATGAAAATTTAATCAGCGATCATTTAAAAAGAAAAAAATATTGATTTCATATTGACATTGTAACATATTATGGTAAAATATTGTTAGCACTCAAGTTGATGGAGTGCTAACAATATGAGTTGATATATTTAATTTATAAGGAGGTTTTCAGTCAATGAATTTAAAACCGTTGGGTGACCGAGTTGTATTGAAAGTCAAAGAATCGGAAGAAAAAACTAAGAGCGGCATCGTTTTGCCGGACTCATCAAAAGAAAAACCCGTACAAGCTACCGTAATGGCGGTAGGCACGGGCGAAATCATTGACGGCAAAAAAGTGCCGCTTGATGTAAAGGAAGGCGATCTTGTCATTTATTCCAAATACGCCGGAACCGAAATCAAAGTTGATGATGAGGATTTTCTCATAGTAAGACAAAGCGATATTTTAGCGATCATTGAATAATTGTAAATCAAGGAGGTATAAGAATGGCTAAAGATATTAAACATGGCGCTGACGCCAGAGCATCATTGGAAATCGGCTTAAATAAGCTTGCCGACACGGTCAAAGTTACTTTGGGACCCAGAGGCAGAAACGTCGTATTATCCAAAACGTACGGTTCACCGATTATAACCAATGACGGTGTTACCATCGAAAAAGAAATCGAATTGGAAGATCCGTTCGAAAACATGGGAGCGGCTTTGG
>DAITPG010000081.1:0-9431 GCA_036833715.1 Eubacteriaceae bacterium
CGGCAGCGCCCTGAGCGATGTTTTCGAAGCTGGCAGCCGCGCATCCGAGGCAGCCCATGCCGAACTGCTGGAATATTTTAATGGTCTGGGGATATTTCTGTACGGTATCCATAATACCCATATCTTTTGTGATCATGATGATTACCACCTTTTATTAATATTCTTTTGAGTTAATCATACTCATATTTTACGCATTTTGCAATATGAAAATGTATGAAACATGCAGTTTTGAAAGGCAATATCCCCCTTTTCTGGCAATTAATCCTTCGCATCAGACAAATATTTGATTTTATATAAATTACAAAAATTTTAATTGCTCGAAAGAATAATAGTGCTATACTTATGACAAAAGTTAAAGAGGCAAATCATGGAATATATAAAAATTGCAGACGCGCTGGCCATCAGCAACGGAGAAAAAAAGAAGATCAAGCTCAGTGACAGGGATATATTGCTCGTGAAGCTTGAGGATCAACTATATGCGCTTGACAATAAATGCCCGCATATGGGCGGTTCCTTATATGAGGGAATTTTCAGCGGCACTGCCATCACCTGTCCCCGGCATGGCGCATCTTTTGATGTAAAAACAGGCAAAAATCTCAAAGAAGCCAAGATCGCTTTTGTGAAGATCAAGGTAGATGACGCAAAGTCTTATCCGGTCAAGGAAGAAGACGGCTACATCATGCTCGGGCTCGAATAGGTTTTTGTTTTTCAGATCCAATCGCTATTTCCGTCTTGCTCAAACGCAAAATAAAGTTGATTGCGAAAATATCCCGTCGCTGACAACATTTTAAAGCTTTCTTGTTCATATATTTACTTATAAGCACCATTAAGCTGTAAGTGAGTAGTGTGATGAACAAGATCGATCCGGATAAATACAAGCAAAAAACGGAACGCGCAAAAATCAAAAAAAGCGCCATCGGCAGCAACATCCAAAAGCAGATCGGCAAGGCGCTCAAGCAGGCGCGCCAAAAAGCGGCCGGCAGCGCCAAAGGCCTAAAGAGGAATAAAGCCAAGCAGCAGAAAGCCGTTTTGTCCCCGCCTTCGCGCAGGGAACGGCGCCCCGCATTCGGGCAAACCGCCCGGCCAAGGCAGCGGCCGCCGAAAGACGAGCAAAAACTTCGCAAAAATGTCAAAACGTTAAAAATCGTTTTATTTACGGCGTTTCTGCTTTATGTTATCTACCTGCTTGCTTCCCGCTACATAGAGGAACAAAACAAGCCTGACATCTTCATCTACCCGTTCGATACACAGCAAAACGGCATCGAAGTTACCGACTGGTTCGGCACGCGCGTCAATCCCATCACGGGCGAGGAAGGCGATTTCCACCACGGCATCGATTTTGCGCTCGACTGGCATTGCCAGATCTACGCTGCCTCCGACGGCGTTGTCACGTTCGCGGGCAATAACGAGAGCCTCGGCAATTACGTAATGATCAAGCACCGCCATCTCTATACGCTTTACGGGCATCTTTCCGCCATCATCGTGAAGGAGGGGGATCGGGTGCATTCCGGTCAGACCATCGGCATCGAGGGCGGCGATCCGGCCAAGGATCCCAATCCCGGTACCTCGACGGGAGATCACCTGCACTTTGCCATTCTCGATCTCGAAAAAAATTATCTGGATCCGGCGCCGTATTTGAATTTATCGAAATAGCGGTGCTGATCGCGCGCATGGTCGATTGAGATAGTAAATGAATAAAAACCCCGAACGCGCTCTTCCTGCTCACGCCGGATCAGCGGTTCGGGTTTTGTTTATTAATTGATGAAAGTTTGCTTATCCTCGCATCAAAGATGCTGCACCGCCCATTTCCCGCTGATCACCGCTACCGGAAGCCCGCCCGGCGGCATAATCCATTGCCCGGCCATCACAAAGTTTTTCAGGCCGTTGAGTTTCATCGGCATGGCCTGCACTTTCAGACCCGGCGTTTTGATCCATGACATCCACGAGCCTCTCCAAGCATTGCAGTAACGCACATAGGTCATCGGCGTAGCCACATCCATCTGCTCGATCTTCCCGCGCGCAGCGGGATAACGTTCCTCGATGATCTGCTTCACCTCGGCTGCGATCCTGTCTTTTTCGGCTTTATACGCCGCTTTGTTTTCATAAAGCCGCTGCCAGTTATCAAAATCCTTTATGTAGAAAAACGAAGTCAGCACGCTGCAGCCTTCGGGCGCCATGCTTTTGTCGTAGCAGTAATTTTTGATGTTGATCCGGTTGTAGGTCTTACCGCCGGCGATCAATGGCTTGCTCAGTTCAAAATCCATCATTTCCGCTTCTCCAGAAAGGTCGGCGTTTACACCCGCCCACACCTGAAAGGACGATGGCAGAAGAGCGTGTTTATTTTCGGAATACATTTCTTTGTGCAGATCCGTCAGATATTCTCCGTCCAGCAGATGAAACAGCGCTTCATGACCGTCTGTGGCGGCGATTACATGATCCGCAAAAACTTCGCTTCCGTCGGCAAGACGAATGCCTTTGGCGATCCCGTTTTCGGTCAAAACGCATTCCACCGGCGAATTGAAACGGATCTTTCCGCCCAGCGAGCGGTACCGGTCCTCGATCCTTTTTGCCATCGCTCTTGAGCCGCCCGCAGGCCAGCCGGATTCCTGTTCGGATAGGGAAGCGATCGTACTCAAAAAGGACATCGCGGCGTAGCCGTCTGCCATCAGTCCGGTTAAGGCGCAGCGGATCAAAGGGCTTTGAAAACGCCCGGCATACTCGGCCAGGCTGAGCTTGCCGTATTTCATCACGCCCCGGTATTTCATCATGCTGAGCATCAGCTTGACGATATCGCCCAACTTCATCATGTCAAAAGGCTTATCCGCCGGGATCGACATGCCTTTGAAGCCGTTGATCGCTTTGCACATGGCCTTGATTTCTTTGCTGTCCTGCGGCGAGAGCTCCAGCAGATGTTTTTCCAAACGCTGCGTGTCAAAATAAAGGACAAGTTCTTTTCCGTCCAGCTCATATTTTCCGAAATATTCGGCGTTGTAAATATCCACCGTATCATCGAGCGCGCCAACCCTGCGCCAGATGTCGTTCAAAGGATCTCCTTTTTTTGCGCCCATCAGCCAATGGATACAGCCGTCAAATTGATAGTTTCCGCGTCTCCAGCCCGTGCATTCGCCGCCGGATATGGAATGCTTTTCAAAAATCTCGGTTTCATAGCCGTTTCTTTGCGCATACACACCCGCGCTCATGCCGGAGATGCCGGCTCCGATAATGATTACTTTTTTCATCGTTTTACCTTTCTGAGGTTAATTCGGTAAGAACATAGGGATCAGCAGCCCGGGATCGGGCAGCTCTGCGATCACGCCGAATACCATAAAATAAACCAATCCGTTGACCGCGGCAAAATATGCGGCGGCAAGCTGATCGGGCGCGCAAGGTTTGATCTGACCCCTGCTTTGCCCGTCCGTTATGATCCTGCACATGGCTTCCATCGGCTTCATGGCAGTTTTCATGATCTCTGCGGCGGTCTCGGGAATTTTGTCATAGGACATGGCCTGCATCATCAGCGCGAAAAAACAGGCGGATTCCTCATAGGCTGCGGCGTTGTTTAAAATACCGTAGGTGATGGCATGAACTTTTTCGATGGGCTGCATATCCGTTTGTTCGATCTGCTCCAGCATCCCTCCGCTCGAAGAAACCGCAATGCGGATCAACTCGGTGTAAATTTCGTCCTTGGACTTGAAGTAATTGTATAAAAGTCCGTGGCTGATTCCCGCCGCCTGCGCGATGTCGCTGATCTTGGTATCCGCCAGCCCTTTTTTTGTAAAAAGCTTCAGCGCGGTATATAGGATCTGTTCACGGCGCTCATCTTTGATTTGGGCATTAGCCTCTTTCGTTCTGGGTGTCATAACGCTCCTTTTATGACTGACTGTTCAGTCATTTATAAATTAACATGTAACTTCTTTTTTGTCAAGTAAAATAATAAAAAAACAGGCTGTTTTTGCCTGTTCTTCATGCTGCGCTTAGAATCCGTTCGGTTACGCGCTGAGATCTCTTTTTTGGTAAAACACATAGGTGCATGCTGTCAACGCGGCGATAAGAGCGATCGTCAGCAAAACAGGGCTTATATTTAAACCCTTGCCGTCCACGATATCCGTGTAGCTGAAATATTTAAAAGGGGAAAGGATGTTTAAAAAATCGAGGCTGCTGTTTAGCTCCGTAATTTTTGATATAAAAAACGCTGTCAAAAGCGCGCTCATGGCAAAGGAACCCGAGGTTTTGGCGTTGCGCATCACGGATGCAAGCGCTGCGCCCAATGCAAGAAATACGGTCTGCACCAGCAGCATGCTCAGGATAAATACTAAAATTTCTTCCGTGATCGCCGGCCCTTTGTTAAATGCGTCCACCATCACCGCCGATGCCGCCAGCGTAACCAGATTCAAAACAAGGATATTGATAAACGCCGCGGAAAGCTTCGCCGTAATCACGGTTTTGCGGGATACGGGCTTGATCATCAAAAATTCCGATGTTTTGTCGCGTTCCTCTTTAGCGATAATGCCGGCTCCCAAAATCACCGCATGGATGGCCGCTACGATTTCAATGTAAACAAACATCAGGGCAAAATATCCGGCCATCTGCGAGATATCAAATGAGCCGAACCCCAAAAGCGCCTTGATCGATCGCGGCAGATCGTTAAAAATTTGGCTGGCATCGCCGCTGCCCGTAAATGCGGTGTACTTTGCCATGCCGCTCGCAACCAATAAAAACATGCAGGCGCACCAGATGATCAAGCCTCTTGCATTGGCTTTTAATTCTCTGAAAAACACATTCATAAAATCACTTCCGCCTCAACTGACGGCATAAATATCCTTTCTGATATAATTAAGATAGGTAACGGTAATCGAAACAATCACCACCGCAGCGCCGGCCAGCAAATAGCTTGTTTCGTAAGCGGCATTTTGCACGATATATGCGACATCAAAGTATTCAAACGGCGTTAAGTAGCGTACGGGATCATCGGCGCCTTCAACCAGAAACGCGCCAGCAAAGAAAAACAAAAATACAATGCCGAGCGAAATGGGCAGCACGTTTTTGATTTTCGGCACAAATACCGAAATCACCGCGCCCAGCGCAAAAAAGATCAATTGAATAAACAGCAGGGTGAAATTGATCATAAAGAAAACAGCCACATCGTATTCGGCGGTCTTGTACAGCTGCGCAAAGGCAAAGACGATCAGATAAAACAAGGCGTTTGTGATCAACAGCATAGTGACCGAAGCCAGCAGCTTCATGCTGACGATGCGGCTTCTGGAAACCGGCTTTACCAGCAGAAAGTCCGCCGTACGTTCCCGCACCTCTTTCGATAAGATCGATAGACCCAGATTCATCGCCTGAATGGCGCCGAACAGCGCGAGAAAGGTAAAGATCATGGTGTAAAAGCCCAAAAGGGAAGTGAGATTGTCAAGGGTAACGTTGAGCATGGCCAGCACCGACGGCGGATAGGCATTAAACAGCGCCTTAAAATTTTCCGCATCCGCCACAATGCTCGGATAAACCGAGAAATAAATGAAGGACATGGCGGCCAGCGCGCAGACCCATAAAAATGTGGATTTTCGCAGGGAGCGCAGTTCGTGCAAATAGATATTCATTCTCAGCTCTCCTTTGCGTAGTAATGCAAAAAAATTTCCTCAAGATCGGGTTCGGTAATGGACAGGTCGCGGATATTCAGTTCGCCGATCCTTTTGATCATATCGTTGATCGCTCCCTTATAGATAAAATTGACATCGCTGCCGTTGACATTAAAATCGCTGACGCCTTCCATCTTTAGGCGCTCCGGGCTTTCCAAAGCGTCCGTTTTGATGCTGATTCGTTTATAGCTGCTCTGCTGCAGCGCGCTCATTTTTTCCAGCTTGATCAGCCTGCCTTCCTTAATTAAACCGACGCGGGTACACAGCCGCTGTACCTCGCTTAAGATATGGGACGAAAAAAAGATGGTGGCGCCTTTTTTGTTTTCTTCTCCGATCAGCTCAAAAAATCTCTGCTGCATCAAGGGATCCAGCCCTCCGGTGGGCTCATCCAGCAGGATCAGCTTGGGCTCGTGCAGCAGGCCCTGCACAATGCCGACTTTCTTTTTGTTGCCGTAGGAAAGATCGTCGATCTTCTTTTTAAGATCCAGCTCCATGATTTCCGCAAGCTCACGCATTCTTTTAGTGCAGTCCTTTTTATAAAAGCTTGCCGAATAGTTGAGCAGGTCGATCACCCTCATTTTGTCATAATAAAAAACTTCGCTCGGCAGATAGCCCAGCTCACGCCGCACTTGGGGATATTCGGCGCAGCTTTTGCCGAATATTTTTGCCGAGCCGCTTGTCGGGTAGATCAAGCCCAGCAGCGTGCGCAGGGTCGTCGACTTGCCGGCGCCGTTGGGGCCTATAAAACCGAAGATTTCACCTTCCTCGATATTTAGGCTAACATTGCTGATCCCGCGGGCTTTGCCGTAGGTTTTGGTGAGGTCGTTGATCTCAATGACATTCATTTTTTGCCTCCTTCAGATTGGGTACGGATCTATTTTTTAGGGTCGGGCGGATATTCCGTTTTTTAACATGCTTACGATTTGGTCGGTTTCACGTACAAACCGGTCGTAATCTTCCGTCAACATCTCAAATTTACGGACAATTAGCGTATAGATCATATCCGCGGTCAAAAACGGATTCAGCTCGGCCTTGATATTTCCGCTTTGCTGATCCAATTTGATCAGTTCCGCAAGGCTTACGATCAAAGCGCTTCTCAGCTCCGTAATAAACGGGCAGCCGTCCTTTTCCATCATTACGGCAATTTTTGTGTATTCCGGATGCGCTTCGGAAAATTCCCGTCCCGCAACGCTGACCCGTATAAAATTTTCGAAGACATCGTTTTTTAAGTTTGTGAGTCCCCGGCTTATCGCCATTTGATGCTTTTCTTTAATGATCTCATCAAACACATAAAGATAAAGATCCTCCTTGTCTTCAAAATAGCGGTAAAAACTTCCGCGCGCGATATCCGCATCTTTTATGATCCGGTTGATGGATGCCTCGCTGAACCTTTGTGCCGCAAACTCTTTTACGGATGCTTTAAATATTTGATTTTGTTTTATATTCTCAAGCCGATAAAACGCTTCTTTGGGCATTTGAACTCCTCCGATAATCATACCATATTTTTTTCTTTATGCAACCGCCGCTGACAGGGCTGTCATTCCATCGTATAGAGATAGTATAACTTAAATGTGAAATAAAATATAGATAATCAAATTATATTGGCTAATTCCCACGGATGTTATATAATAAAAGAAATAAAACTTTGGGAGAAGATGAATGGCTACAATCAATGAAATCAAAGACTTGGCATTATCCTGCGGTTTTTCGCATGTGGGAGAGCTGGATGCCGATACCATAGAACTGAGGACCGAAATAAGAGCGGCCTGCGCCGAAAATAAATGCCACGCTTATAACACCAACTGGGCATGTCCTCCGGGCTGCGGAACGCTGGAAGAATGTGCGCAAAGGATCCGGCAATATCATCGGGGCCTCATTTTGCAGACGACCGGCGAGCTGGAGGATTCCTTCGATTTTGAAGGCATGGCCGATTTGGCAAAGCGCCACAAAGAGATCTACGCCGATTTTGCTGAGAAATTAAAAGAGATCGTGCCTGACGCACTGCTGATTACGGACGGCGCCTGCACAAGATGCAAAACCTGTACATATCCCGACGCGCCCTGCCGTTTTCCCGATAAAATGACTTCGTCCATGGAAGCCTTGGGCATGGTCGTCAGCGACGTATGCAAATCCAACGATATGAAGTATTACTACGGGCCCGGCACACTCACCTATGTGGGCTGTGTGCTCACCGAATAAAGTCTTTCCGACAAATAAAAAAAGCTGAGTTGTAACACTCAGCTTTTAATTTTGCCGTTTAGAACATTTCTTTGCTCATTTTAGCGATTTCAGCGCTTACTTTTTCATAAACGCCGGGATAGGTGCTTCCTGCCAGACCTCTGATGAGGTTGGGGATGAAGTAATGTTTGCCGTTTTGTTCGCAGGCTCTTCTTACTTCTTTAGCGATTTCTTCGTCCGTGATGTCAGCGCGGTCCAATACGCCGTTGTCAAGGTCGCCCATGAAGGTGATCTGCTTGCCGTATTTTTTCACGAGTTCCGGTACGTTGTTGGTGGTGGTCGGTCCCTGCCATACATCGATGCCCATTTCGATCATGTACGGTACAATGTTTGCGCCGTAAGAGTCACTGTGGTGAACAATGATTTCTACGCCGTTTTGTTTGTAGAAGCCGTAGATCTTTTTGAAAGCGGGTACGATGAATTCTTCGAACATTTCCGGAGAAAGGAAGGAAGAACGGTAAGAACCCCAGTCATCGTGATGGAAGATACAATCAGGATGATAGTTATCACAAATCTTTTTCGCGTAAGCGATTTCATAATCGGTAAGGTAATCGATCAGTTCATGCATCGCTTCCGGCTCTTCGTAAAGGTTGAGCAGGCAGTTGTCCATGCCCTGAAGGTGGTGAGACTGTTCAAAGATACCCGGAGCTACCATGTAGGTTGCGAAATATTCGTTGCGGTCGATGGCATCGATCGCGGGTTTGTATTTATCCCAGTCAGCCTGAGAAAATTTTTCGAGATCCGGAGCTTTTACATAATCTCTCCATTTGGTGATGTCCTTGATAACGAAGTGTTCTTCGTCATGTACAGGGAATGATCCCGGAAGTCCTTCCGGCCATGTATACCATACGCCCCAAGCGTTCTGTACCATGGGTCCGCCCATGGTTACAGCGGGTACGGATGCGGCAACGGGGTTAGCGACGCAAATCTTCATGTATTCGTATTGATCAACGAATCTGTCAGGATTTCCGCCTTTGATTGTTTCCATAAAATTCTGTCTCGGTGTTAACATTGAATTACCTCCCTTTGAATTAATGTTAGTGATGATAAGTGAATTTGCAGACTACTGAACCATTTTCTTAGCTAAGATAGCCGCGCCGCCTGCGTCGATCGCATAGCCGTCAGCGCCGATTTCATTAGCGAACGCTTCCGTGATGGGAGCTCCGCCGACAATAACTTTGAAGCCGGTCAAGCCGCTGCCCTTGATAGCAGCAACAGTGTCTTTCATTGCCTGCATCGTGGTGGTAAGTAATGCCGAGCATGCGACAACTTTAACATCCGGATTCGCTTTGATGGCGTCAAGGAATTTTTCGGAAGAAGCGTCTACGCCCAGGTCGATCATGTCAAATCCGGCGGATTCGATCATAAGAGTAACCAGGTTTTTGCCGATGTCGTGCAAGTCGCCGGAAACAGTTCCGATGATGCATTTGCCTAAAGAAAGGCTGTTTTCGCCGGCAAGGATCGGCTTTAACACTTCAACGCCCTTCTGCATAGCGCGAGCTGCGATCAGCATTTCGGGTACGAAGATTTCGCCTGAGGAAAATTTGTCGCCGA